>JANOBH010000278.1:0-8417 GCA_031411535.1 Chthoniobacter sp.
CTTTTACACCGAGACGATCAATCTCGGCGCGGCAAACAGCCGGCTCATCACGGGCACCAATGTGATCGCCATCCAGGCGCTCAACGTCAGCCTGAACAACACCACCTTTCTCATGCGCCCGAGCCTGAGCATCGCCGGTGCGCCGGTGCTCGTGCCAGCGACGGACACATGGAAGTACCTGCCCGGCGTCGTCGAGCCTTCGGGCGGCCTTTACGATAAGACACTCATCTTCTCACAAAAACTGAACGTCCCGTGGGGCGCGCAGACCGGCTACGATGACACGGCATGGGCATCGGGGCCGGGTCCGATCGGCGCGGGCACCGCCGCCGTCGGCGGGGGCACGCTCGTGCCGGGCGTCATTGGGCAGGCGCCGTCCATCTACCTGCGGGCGGTCTTCAATGTGACCGCCGCCCAGGCGGCCGATCCGGCGGCGATGCAGTTGCTGGTGGATTACGACGACGCATTCGTCGCCTACGTCAATGGCGTGGAAGTCGCGCGAGCCAATATCGGCAACGTCTCCGGCGGCGTGCTGATTCCGAACACCTTCACTCCGGCCAGCGCCGTGGCCAATGCCACGCGCAACAACGGCTCGCAGACCAATTTCGCGATCGATCCGCCCACGCGGCTGCTCAAGGAAGGCCTCAACGTGCTCGCCATCCAGGTCCACAACGTCGCCATCGGAGACCCGGACCTTTACCTCAAAGCCGACCTCCGGACCGCCGCGAGCGTCACCCTCGCGGCGAACAACCAGAGCTGGAAATACCTCGTCGGCACCACCGAGCCCGTGCCGACCGACGACACCGGCACCGAGGACTCGCCCGAGGGGCCGGACTACGCGAACGACTGGATCGAGCTCCACAACAATGGCGCGAGCGACGTCTCCCTCGCCGGCTGGCGGCTCACCGACGACTCAGGCACCGCGAACAAATGGTTTTTCCCCACGGGGTCGATGATCCCGGCCGGCGGCTACCTCGTCGTCTTCTGCGACGGACTGGACTCCGACATGCGCGCGGCGGGCGGCTATCTGCACACGAATTTCAAGCTGGACGGAAACGGCGAATACCTGGCCCTGCGCAATACCGACGGCGTGGTGGTGCAGGATTTTTCGCCGGCCTTTCCGCGTGGCTCGGCGTTCCATTCGTATGGGCGAAAGGCGGACGGTTCCTATGTCTATAACGACACCGCCACGCCGGGTGCCGCCAATGCCGGCGGCGAGTTTAGCGCCATCGTGGCAGACCCCGTCTTCAGCATCACCGGCGGCTTTTACGCCACCGCGCAGAACGTCACCATCACCTCCGCCACGAGCGGCGCCACCATTCGGTACACGACCAATGGCAGCGACCCGACGGTGGATGCGAGCAATCCCGCCACGCTCACCTACAGCGGCACCCTCTCTCCGACGAACGTCGCGGTGCGGGCGCGCGCTTTCAAGACGGGCATGATCGGCTCGCGCACTACCACGCAGAGCTACCTCATCGGCCAGACCGCCGCGCGAAAATCGCTCCCCGCGATGGTCATCACCGCCGATCCGGCCCGCTCGCTCTACCGGGGCTACGGCGTCTTCGCCATCGCGAATAACAACGCGACCAACAACTACACCGGCGGCCTGTGGTATTCCGGCGCGACGCCCGATCCCTCGCAGTACAACAACGCCAACCTGCGTGGCATGTTTGCCGAGCGGCCCGGCAATCTCCAGTTCATGCAGAAAGTCGGCGCCGCCGATCCGAGCGGCGCGGCAGGCTTCAATATAGACACGGGCATTCGCGCCGCCGGGAGCCCTTACTCGCGTCCGCGCTACCGTTTTGACTGGCTGAACAACACCGACCCGAACAGCGGGGGAACCGGCACGTCGGCGGCCAGCCCATTCGCGAATGACTCGCTGCACAAACCGCAGATCAACGCCTTCTTCCGCGACGACTACGGCGGCAATCCCCTCCAGTATCCGCTCTTCCCCGGCTCGACGGTGACGACCTTTGACAACCTGCGGATGCGCTCGGGAAAGAACGACATCTCCAATCCCTTCATCCGCGACGAGCTGACGCGGCGGCTCTTCACCGACATGGGAAACCTCGCCGCCCGCGGCATCATGTCCACCGTCTGGATCAACGGCGTTTACAAAGGCTACTACAACCCGGTGGAAAGGCCGCGCGAGAGCTTCTTCCAGTGCTGGTTTGGCAGCGACAAATCATGGGACGTGTGGGTCATCAACGACGCAGCCAGCGGCGACAACCTGATGCTTCAGGAACTTATCACTTACGTCCGCAATAACTCGCAGGCGACTTATTCCAACTACCAGGGCGCGGCGGCGCGCATGGATATGACGAACTTCGTCGATTACCTCATCCTCAACATCTACACGGCGATGGGTGACTGGCCGCATAACAACTACGTCATGGCCCGCGAGCGCTCGTCCACCGGCAAGTGGTATTTCACCGTGTGGGATGGTGAAGGCTCGTTCGGCTCATTTGGCACGACCACGCGCTGGAACAACTTCACGTCAGGCACCGGAGGAAGCATCATCGTCAACAACGGCCAGGCGAGCGAGACGATCGACAAGGCGATCCGCATCCTCTACACGCTGCTGCGCGCCAGCCCGGAGTTTAAGCAGCTCTTCGCCGACCGGCTCCAGAAGCATTTCTTCAACGGCGGCGCACTCGCGGACGCGAACATCCTCTCCCGCAAGGACGTCATGAAGACGGAACTCGCCCAGCTCATCACGATGACTGACTCCAGCTTCAATGACTGGGTCAATGGAGTCGGCGCGGATCGCACCCGTTACACGCTCTCCGCCGGCACCAGCGGCTCGATTGTCAATAATCCGACCCGGCGCAGGGTGCTCTTCAACGGCTACACTGACGACCCGGCGGGTGGCGTCTTTGTGCAGCCGCACCTCGTCGCGGAAGGGCTTTTCCCGGCCACAGTCGCGCCCGCTCTCTCCCAGCTCGGCGGCACCGTCTCCCCCGGCTTCCAGCTCACGATGACAAACCCGAACGCCGCCGGGACCATCTACTACAGCACCAACGGCGTGGATCCGCGCGCCGTCGCCGGGGGCATCCAGGGCACCGCCTACACCGGCGCCGTCACGATCAACCAGACCACCCGCGTGCTGGCGCGTGTGCGCAATACAAACAACGAGTGGAGCCCGCTGATGGAGGCCACCTTCGTCGTCGCGCAGACACCGTCCGTGCTCATCACCGAGCTGATGTACAACCCGCCGGACGAAGGCGCGATCAGCGGCGACGACCTTGAATTCGTCGAGATCAAGAACACCGGCGCCTCCACCCTGAACCTCAACGGCTGGCAGTTCTCCGAAGGCGTCGCCTTCACCTTTCCCTCGGGCGCCTCGCTGGCGCCGGGCGCGTTCGCCGTGGTCGCAAAAAACGGGACGCGTTTTGCCGCCAAGTATCCGGGAGTCGCGTACGTCGGCACCTACTCCGGCGTGCTCGACAATGCCGGCGAGGCTGTCGCCCTCCGCGATCTCGCCGGGGCGCTCGTCGCCACCGTCACCTACTCGGACACCCCCCCGTGGCCCACGCTCCCCGACGGCTACGGCAACTCGCTCGTCCCGGTCTCGCCAAACTCCAACCCCGCCCCGAGCAACGCCGCGAACTGGCGGGCCAGCGCGGCCATCGGCGGCTCACCGCGCGCGGATGACCCCACGCCCACCACGCCCGCCATTCTGGTCAATGAGGTGCTCGCCAACTCGCCCGTCGGCGTCAGCGACAAGGTCGAGCTTTTCAACCCCACCGTGCAGACCGCGGACATCGGCGGCTGGTTTCTCTCGGACAGCACCGCGCTGCCGAAAAAATTCCGCATCCCCGACGGCACGCTCATCCAGTCCGGCGGCTACCTCGTCTTCACGGAAACGCAGTTCAACGCCGTGCCGCCCCTCGCCGGAAACACCTCCTTCGCCTTTGACAGCAATGGCGAGGAAGTCCGCCTCTCCGCAGCCGACGCCGCCGGCAATCTCACCGGCTACGCCCACGGCTTCGACTTCGGCGCCTCGGCGCCGGCCGTCTCCTTCGGACGGCACTTCAGCAGCTTCGGCGTCGAGAGCTTTCCCGCGCAAATGGCGCAGACCTTTGGCGCTGCCAATGCCGGCCCGCTCATCGGCCCCGTCGTGCTCTCCGAGCTGATGTACCAGCCTGTCCTGGGCGGCGATGAATTCGTCGAGCTGCGCAATATTTCCTCCTTGCCGGTCCAGCTCTTCGACCCCGCCAATGGCAACGGCTGGCGCGTCGCGGGCGTCGGCTACACGCTGCCCACCGGCATCACCCTCCAGCCCGGCCAGCTCGTCCTGGTCACGCCGCTAAGCGAGGCCGCTTGGCGGACGAAATACGGGACGCCCACCGCAATCCGAATCTTCGGTCCGTATCCCGGCGCACTCGATAATGTCGGCGAGCGCATCACCCTCCAGATGCCCGGCACGCCTTATCTGAACGCCTCCAATCAGACCGTGATCCCGTACATCGCCGTGGATTCCGTCTATTACACGCCCAGCGCGCCGTGGCCGCTCAGTCCCGCAGGCACAGGCCCCTCGCTGGAGAGAAAAAACTGGCGCGCCTACGCTGACGACCCCGCAAACTGGCGCGCCTCGCCAGTCGCCGGCGGCAGCGCCGGCATCCCCGCGCTGCAGGAATTCAGCGGCTGGCAGAACCTCTGGTTCACCGGCACACAGTTTGGCGACCCGCTCATCACCGGCGCGGGCGCCGATCCCGAGGCCGACGGCATCACGAACCTGCGCGAGTTCGCCCACGGCACCGACCCGCTCGCGCGCGACTCGGTCGCCCCCGTCACCACCGGCCTCGCGATGGACGGGGCAGCCGGCCCATTCCTCACGCTTCAGTTCCGGCGCTCGCTAGCCGCGGACAAAGTCAGCTTCTTCGTCGATACCGCCGCCTCTTTGACCGCGTGGTCACTCGGCAGCGGCCTAGCCATTGGCACCCCCGTGAACAACGGCGACGGCACCGAGACCGTGAACTACCGCGATACCGTCCCCAGCACCGGCGGCGCCGCACCGCAGCGCTTCATCCGCCTGCGCCTCATCGGAAACTGACCCTGCGCGCGCCTACGGCAGCGGCTCGCCGCGGGCTGCGAGCAGCAGGCGGTACCAGTCTTCGCGGGAAAGCTCGATCTCAGCCGCGGCGGCGGCCGCACGGATGTGGTCGGGGTTCGTGGTGCCGACGATCGGGATGATTTTCGCGGGGTGCTTCAGCAGCCAGGCGAGCGCGAGGGCGGTGCGGGTCACGTTGCGCTCGGCGGCCATCGCGTCGAGCACGGGCAGGATGCCGTCCACGCGGTAGCCCCGCTGCGAGGGGAGCAAATCCTTTCCCCCGTCGCCCAGCAGGCCGCCGGCGAGCGGGCTCCAGGCGAGCGGTGTGAGATTGAGCGTCTGGCACTGGTCGAGCGTGCCGTCGGTGAAGGCCGTGAGGTTCGCGAGGCTGATCTCCACCTGATTCGCGACCAGCGGCTGCTCGAGCTTCTGCTGGAGCGCGCGCTGGATCATCAGGACCTGCGAGGGGGAAAAATTGCTGACGCCAAACTCCTGCACCTTGCCCGACTTGTGCAGGCTGGTGAAGGCAATCGCCACCTCGTCGGCGTCCATCAGCCAGTCGGGCCGGTGGAGCTGGAAGATGTCGATCTCCTCTACGTGCAGCCGCCGCAGCGACTGCTCGCACGAGCGGATGATGTGCTCGGCGGAGAAGTCGTAGCGCTGCGGCGCGCCCTGCGGCTCGTCGGCGAATCGGATGCCGCACTTCGTGGCGACGAGCAGCTTTTTGCGCAGCTTCGGGTTCTCGCGCAGCACCTCGCCAAAGGCGCTCTCGGCCCGCGTGTTGCAGTAGATGTCCGCGTGATCGAAGAGCGTGAATCCCGCCTCGACCGCCGCCAGCACGGCGGCGCGCGCGACTTCGAGATTCGTTTTCACATCGCCGGCGGGGGCCAGGCGCCAGCAGCCATACGCGAGCCGGCTGGAGGAGAGTTTGCTTTGACCGAGCGGGAGCTTTTGCATCGCGCGATGCCTAGCGGCGCACGCGTGGAGCGGCAAGCGCCGAGTCCGCCCGGAAAAAACCGCCGGCCGAAATTGCCAACGGAACCGCGCTCTGGCAGGTCATAACGCCGAACCCACCCGACACCATGCGCATCCCCCTTTACACCCTCGCCGCCCTTTCGCTCACCCTCGCCGCCCAGGCGGAGAACTGGCCGCAGTGGCGCGGCCCGGCTTTCAACGGCTCTTCGCCGGAAAAGGGCCTGCCTGAAACGTGGACGAAGGAGACCGTGAAATGGGCGGCGCCGCTTCCCGGCCCGGGCGGCGCGACGCCCGCGGTGTGGGGTGATTCCGTCTTTGTCACCAGCCCGGACGCGCAGAAAAATCTGCTGCTTTTCTGTCTCGATCGCAAAGACGGCAAGGTGCGCTGGCAGAAGCAGCTCTCGACCGGCGACATCAACAAGGGAAAGGGCAACATGGCGTCGCCCTCGCCCGTGACCGACGGCAAGACAGTCTATGCGCTCTACGGCACCGGCGACCTCGCGGCGCTCGATTTCGACGGAAACATCAAATGGCAGCGCAACCTCGGCGCGGACTACGGGCGCTTCGCGATCATGTGGACCTACGGCTCCAGTCCGCTGCTTTTCGAGGGCAGACTTTACGTCCAGGTCCTCCAGCGCACGCCCGCGCCGCCGGACTACCCCGGCATGGCCGGCGGCGATCCCGCGCGCGAGAGCTACCTGCTGGCGCTCGATCCCGCGACCGGCAAGACGCTGTGGAAACACGTCCGCCCGACCGAGGCGCGCATGGAGTCGATGGAAAGCTACGCGACCCCGGCGGTGCATCGCGGCGCAGATGGAAAGACGCAGCTACTGGTCGTCGGCGGGAACTGTGTCACCGGACACGACCCCGCGACCGGCGCGGAGCTGTGGCGCGGCTACGGGCTGAACCCGAAGGACGGCGAATGGATGCGCATCGTGCCGAGCGCCGTCAGCGCGGGCGGCCTCGCGATCGCCGCCGGACCGAAAAAGGAGCCGCTCCTCGCCTTTCGCACGGATGGAAAAGGCGACGTCACGACCAGCGGACTCGCCTGGAAACTCGAAGACCGCAGCTCGCCGGATGTCTGTACGCCGGCTGTCTATGACGGGAAACTTTTCAACCTCAACGGCGACTCCAAGACGCTGATCTGCCTCGACCCGAAGACCGGCGAGAGGAAGTGGGAGGGCAAGCTCGACACAAAGATGGTCATCCGCAGCTCGCCGACCGTGGCGGATGGAAAGGTGTACATCATCGACGAAAAAGGCACCGTCTTTGTCTGCTCGGCGGGCGATGAATTCAAGGTGCTCGCGACCATCCCGATGGGCGACGCCGAAGGCACCCGCGCGACCATCGCCGTGAGCGGAGGCCAGCTTTTCATCCGCACCACGCAGGCAGTGTACTGCGTCGGGAAGTAGGCGGCCTCGGCGTCAGTCGGCGGAAGCAAAAACCGCCCAGACGGAGTGATACTGAATGAGGAGCCGCCGCCTTTCCTCTGGAGTGAAAACCTGGGTGGAGCGGCAGATATAGTTCCTTGGCTGAGGCAGGGCCCGGCTGTGAATGAGAAGCTCCCAGGAGTTCTTGTCGGGCGATACTTTGTAGTGCGGCGGGTCAGCCAGAATGGAGAACGGGATCGCATTCAGATACTCGGGCACCAGCGCAGCCAGCGAGTCTGCCGGACTGCCGTGCTCGTCCTGATACCGGTAAAGCGCGGCGGTCACAGGAAAGAACGTGCCGTGAATCGAGTCCTCCACGGAAAACGCCCGAATGCGCTGATACACCGGCACCCCGACGACTCCGACAGCGATGCCGAGAAGGCAGACGACAATCGCTATTAGCCAGATCGTCTTCCGCCGAGGCATTGGTGGGAGTTGTTTCCCAGCTAGACCGCTCCGACCGCCTCCGGCGCGCTCATTTTCTCGATCCACTCGCGATGCACGCGAGGCGAGATTTCGCTCGGCTTGATCTCGCTGCGGCCGCCCCAGAAGACGTTCGTGTAGCTGACCGGCATCCCGATCGATTCCAGGTGCGCGTCGATGGCGGCTTTGTGGGCAAAGACGCGGTCTTTCTCCGTGCCGTGGCAGACGGCCATGATGTTGACGTGGTTGAACTCCGGGCCGCCCTCGCGCCAGTAGCAATGCGTGAGGATGGGATGCCGGCCCACTTCGCCTCCGGCCTCGATCTCGCGGCCCGCGGGCACGCGCCAGTGGAAGAGCGCGTTGAAGCGGGTCACGCGAACGCCGGTCTGCGAGGGCTTCACGTGCTCAAGGAAAGTGGAGAAGCGGCCGATGACCTGGCGCGAGTTAAGGTCCTCGGCCACGCGGCAGAAGGTCTCAAGATCCACGCCCGCCTCGGCGGCGCGCGCAGTCCAGAGGCCGGGGCGGATTTCGTCGAG
>JANOBH010000279.1:0-8880 GCA_031411535.1 Chthoniobacter sp.
CGCCCGCGCCCGCCAGTCCTGCACCAGGCGCGTGACCTGCTTTTCGAGCGTGCCGCTTGTCCGAAGCTCGCCCTTTTCCGCGAGGGCGATAAGCTCGCGGTCCGGCATGCTCGACCACAGAAAATACGAGAGCCGCGAGGCCACCTCCCAGTCGCTCAGTTCGCGGATGCCGCCCGGCTGGAGCGCCTCCGGGTCCAGCTCCCAGCGAAAAAGAAAATGCGGCGACACGAGCGCCGCCTGCACCGCGACCTGCATGCCTTCGAGAAAAGTGCCGCCGCTTTTCAACGCGAGATCGACGAACCCCGCAAGCCGCGCGACCTCCTCGGGAGCGACCGGGCGGCGGTAGGCCCGCTGTGCGAAAGCACCGAGCAACTCGACCGCACAGGCATGCTCCCCGCCGGGCTGCGGCATCCGCGTGATGAGGCGCTTGTGGCTTTCCGGCAGCGCCGGCAGCGGCAGCATCGGTCCCGAGACCTCGACCTGACTGACGAAGACATTGCGGTCGCCGCGCAGCTTCGGGTCGGCGTTCGTCTGGTCGTTGTAGTTGTTGAGAAACGCGAGGCTCACTTTCTGCGCGCCGCGTTCGAGCACCACCCTGGCCTCGTAGATCACCTTGCGATCCGTGTTCGTGACGTCGAAAACGTGCACGTCTTTCCCGTTCACGCGCAGCGCGAGCCTTGGCGGCTCCGGCCCTGCGAGTTCGCCATACGCCCGGACGCGAAAGGTGTATTCGCTTTTCTCCGGCGCATCGAGGGAGAGCGTCCCCTCGCCTTCCCGATGAAAGCCCATGACGCCGTTGTCCATGGGCTGCACCCATTCGTTTGACGACGCCAGCTTGTCGCCGCGGATGCGCATCTGCCACGGCTTCGGCACGGCATCCACGACGATGGCCTTCCGCACGATCTCGTCCGCTGCGGCGAGGAATTTCTCCATCAGCATCGGCGGCAGCGAGAGCACGTCGCCGATATTGTCAAAGCCGTAGCCGACCTCGTCGTTCGGGAAATCCTCGGGTGAGAAATTCACGCCCAGCAGATCGCGGATCGTGTGGCGGTACTCCTCTTTGTTCAGGCGGCGGATCGTGACTTTGCCGGGGTTTTTTTCCGTCGTGCAGTCGGCCTTCGAGAGCTGGCCGTCGATGAAGCGCAGAACCATGTCGCGCTGCTCGTCGCTCGGCTGCGGCTTCTTCTCGGGAGGCATCTCACGCGAGTCCATCAGCTCCGCCACCTTCTCCCAGATCTTGCGATTCTCCGCGAGCGCCGGCTTGTCGGCAAACTCCAGCAGGTTCAGGTCGCCCTTCTGCTTCTTGTCGTTGTGGCAGTCGAAGCAGTACTTTTCGAGCAGCGGCTTGATGTGCCCGGAAAGCGTCACCGGGCCCTCCGCACGCGCGCCACCCCGGACGAAGCAGCTCGCGAGCGCGACGCAGATGCCGGTGAGGCGGGAGTAGTGGGCCGTTTTCAGAGGGCGGAGTTGGATTCGCAGGACGATCTCCAAACACCGGCGGCGTTAGAAAGATTCACGGGAAATAATACGTAGGCGGATGAATTTCGGAAATGGTATTTCGGTGGTCCGGGACGCACGGGGACGATCCCCGTCAGTGCAGCATCGGCAGCGGGTTTGGCTCGCGGATGAGGCGGGCATCGAGATCGAGGAGGAAATCGAGCCGCCGGTCCGCCTCCGCCTCGTCGATGTGCCGGGCCATGATGAGATAGGTCGCGTAGTGGTTCCCCTCGCTCTCGACGAGGCTGGCGTAGAAATCCGCGAGCGGAGCGTCGAGATCGCGCACGCCCGAGGCGAGGATCTGGAATTTCTCGCAGCTCCGCCCCTCGATCAGCGCGAGCACGACGAGGTGGTCGATCACCTGCTCGCGCCGGCCCTTTCGCACGGCCTGCATCATGCCGCTGATCCACGGGCTGCGCTTCGGATTGGTGAAAGCGATGCCGCGCTCGCGGAGCAGCCGCAGCACGAGTTCGAAGTGCTGGAGCTCCTCGATGGCGATGGCGTTCAGGTCGCTCACGCGGTCGTGCAGCTCGATGTACTTTTCGAGGCTGAGAGCCGACGTCGCCGCCTTGCGCTCGAGATGCGCGTGGTCAATGAGCACCGCCGCGAGATTCGCGCGGATTTTCGGGAGCCAGGTGTCGGGAAGTTTTTCGCGCCAGAGGAGCATCGGGCTTTCCTAGCATGGCCGGAGCGATTTCAAGCAACGGTTCGTTCCGATGCTTAGCCGTGCATCCGCCTTTTGTTTTAACGCAGAGACGCGGAGACGCGGAGGGCGCAAAGGAATTGGGGCCGAGCGATCTCGCTTTGGCGAACCCTGTCTCATGCGGAAGAATCTCTGCGCCTCTGCGTTTTAAAAAGCAACCGGACCGACGCGGCGGAGCAGCCTTTGCGCACGGCCCCCGCTCCGCTATGGTGTCCTCCCTTTTTAAAAAAACCGAATGACCGAAAACAAAGAGAACGGAAAGATGGTGCAGCGCGCGCTGCTCGTGGGCGCCTACGTGGACCCGAGCGCGCGTGAGGAGGCGGCAAGCCTGCTGGCGGAGCTGGAGGAGCTGGTGGACACGCTCGGCGTTCCGGTCGCCGAGCGCATGCTGGTGCACCACCGCGAGCAGCATCCGCGGCTGCTCATCGGCACGGGCAAGGCGGATGAAATCGTGGCGCGGGCCAAGGCGCTGGGGTGCGATGTGATCATCCTCGACAATGAACTCTCGCCCAGCCAGCAGCGGAACTGGGAGGCGCTCGCGGGCCTCACGGTGATCGACCGCCAGGAAGTCATCCTGGATATTTTCTCAAAGCGCGCGCAGACCCGCGAGGCACGGCTCCAGGTGGAGCTGGCGCTCATGGAATACCAGATGCCGCGGCTCACGCGCGGCTGGACTCACCTCGTCCGGCAGGGCGGCGGCATCGGCGCGCGGGGCGAGGGCGAGACGCAGCTCGAGCAGGACAAGCGGCGCATCCGGGGAAACATCGACCGCTGCAAGCGCGAGCTGGAAAGCGTGCGCGAAGCCCGCGCCACGCAGCGAAAGGACCGCAAGCGCACCCCGGTGCCAAACGCGGCGATCGTCGGCTACACAAACTCCGGCAAGTCCTCGCTGCTGCGCCGACTCACCGGCGCGGATGTGCTGATCGAGGACAAGCTCTTCGCCACGCTCGACACCACCACTCGGAAGATCGCGCTGCCCAACAAGCAGCCGCTGCTGCTCACGGACACCGTCGGCTTCGTCCGCAAACTGCCGCACCGCCTCGTCGAGGCCTTCAACGCCACACTTGAAGAGTCGGCGCTGTCGGACTTCCTCATCCACCTGCTCGACGCGTCGCAGCCCGAGGTCATGGAGTTTTACAATACGACCCGCCGCGTGCTCGCCGAGCTGGGCGCGGATGAAAAGCAGACGCTCATCGTTTTCAACAAGATCGACAAAGTGGAGGACGGCGCCGTGCTCGCAGCACACCGCCGGCATTTCCCGGACGCGCTTTTCATCTCGGTGCAGACTGGCGAAGGGATCGACGAGCTGATCGCCCGCATGGGCGAGATGGCCGACGGCGGCGCGCGGACCTGCGAGCTGCGCATCCCGCAGAGCGAGGGAGCGCTCCTCGCGCGCATCCATCGGCAGGGGCGCATCCTGCACACCGCCTACGAGGGCGAAATGGTGAGGCTCTCGGCCGTGCTCCCGGCGCGACTGGCGGAAAGCTGCGCGGCATTTGCGGTCGCCGACGGGGAAAATGCCGGGACCACCACCGACTCAGTGGAGACACAGTGACGGCGGTCCGGCAAACCGCCCGCCAAGAAACAGTGTAATCGGGACTGGAAGCTGCTGAATCCCCTCTTACAATCCGCGGATCATGTCATTTCTCGATCGCTTCAAACAAAAAGACCGCGACGAGGCGGCACCAAAGAAAGCTGCGAAATCGGGCTCCGAACCGGCACCAATCCAGCGCGCTGAACCGTCCGCGAGCCGTCCTGCCGCAGCGGCGTCCGCCAAAGCCCCGGAGTTCAAGTTTCCCGCGCGAAAAGCGAAAGACACACCGCCCGCACCGCTGCCCGCCCTGCCGCCCGCGCCCGTTTCCCACGGAAAGCATGAGATCATCCTCGAACTCAGCGACTTCCTGCCGCGCATCCCCAAGGAATTCCTCCACGACGGTCCGCACGCACTGGAGACGCGGCTGAGTTTTGACGTCGCCGAGCTGGCGGACCGCATCGCCCGCGGGCTGACGACCATCCATCTCACCGAGATTCACCGGCGCGCCCCGGAGATTTTCCGCCAGGAAATCCTCTCCTCGGACGACACGGAGATCCGCTTCCCGTGGAAGAAGGTGATGAAGATGCTCGCCGACGCGCGCACGGAACCCGTGTCCGAGGGCCTCAGCGCCGACGCCGCGGCGGCGCTTGCCGCCAAAGTCCGCGACCGGCGCGCCGTGCGAAACATCCTCCCTGGACAGCCCGAGGCCGCCGGCCATCCAGCACCGGCACCGGCTCCCGCGCCTGCCGCCGATCCCGCGCGCCCGGCCCCCGTCATCCCAGACATGCGGATCGTCGCCACGGACGGCGCGATCGCCCTCTCAGCCAATACCGGCGGCACGACGCTCAACTCCCCGATCCAGGACGACGACAAGCTTTCCCGCGAGGAGCTGCTGCGCTCCCGCGAAGCCATGCGCGCGCAACTCGCACGGTCGCGCGGCGAATTCGAGCGCCAGCTCGCAGTCGCCGCGCAGGAGAAGAAACACATCGCCGAGGAACGCGAGCGGATCGTCGCCGAGATGGTCCGCTTCAAGGCGCAGGCCGACGACAAGGTCGAGCAGATCGCGTTTGAGAAAAGTGTGGCCGCGAAATCCGCGGAGAACCTGGCGAAGGCGCAGCAGGAGCGCGCGGCGCTCCAGCGGGAGATTTCCACGCTCAAGCAGGAGATGAAGAAGGCGCAGGACGCCAGCCAGCGCGTCGGCGAACTCACCACCGAGCGCGATGCGCTCGCGCAGCAGCAGGCCGCGCTTTCCAAGCAGATCGCCGAGTTTCAGAAGCGCGGAAAGGTGGGCCTCTCGATGACCGGCGACACCCCTGCCGTGTCCGGCGGGAAGGAGCGCTCGCCCAAGGAAAGCCAGCGCGCCGTGGATGAGCTCCAGCGCCGGATCGCGGCCTTGGAAAACAGCCAGCGCGAGGCCGCCCTGGAACTGGGCCGGGAAAAGGAGGCGAAGATCAAACTGGAGCGCCAGCTCGCCACGACCGACCGCCTGAACCGCGAAGGCGCCACCCACGTCGAGGAAACGCACGCCGCGCTGCGGCGCGAATTTGAGGCGGCAACCCGCAAACGCGATGCCGAGACGGCCCGCGCGATGAAGGAGGCGCAGGAGCAGTTCGAGACCGTCAACTCCGCCAGGATCCGGCTCGCCGCGGAGCTGGAGGACACCCGCAAACGGCTCGCAGAAAATGCGACCGCCGCCTCCGCGCAACCCGCGCCGGAAGCCTGGGAGGCCCGCGCCGTGGAGCAGCTCGAAACCGACATCGAAAACTATCGCTCCCGAATCAAGACGCTCCTCGGCGAGCGCAACAGCATCGCCGCCGAGAAGGATGCGCTCGCCGCGCAGCTTGCCGCCGGTGCGCCCGCGCAGTCCGCATCTGGGGAAAAGGCCGTGGGCGAAAGCGCCGAGTCGCTCGCCGCCACGGAGCAGCTCCGGCAGGAACTCGCCGCCGCCCACGAGGAGCGCGAGCGCCTTTCCGCGCAACTCCGCGAAGCCGCGGAGAAGGCCGCCACCGCTGAAAAGGCGCAGGCCGACGCCGACGCCGCCCAGCAGCGAATCGCCAAAACGACCGAACAGCTCACCACAGCCGAAGCCGCCCGCCGCGAAGCCGAGCAGGCGCTCGTCCAGCTCCGCGCGGGCCATGAGCAGCTCGACAAAGAGAAGTCCGCCCTCGCCGGGCAGCTCGCGGCAGCGCTCGCCGCCGTCCCCGCCGCGGCAGCCGGCACCGGCCAGGCGCTCGCCGCCGAGCGGGCCAAGCTCGCCAGCGAACTCGAAGCCGCCCGCGCAAGCAGCAACGCGACGATCACCAAGCTCCGCTCGGAAAGCAAAAAGCTCACCTACGAGCGCGACGCCGCGCAAAAGGAAGGCGAGACACTGCTCGCCGACCTCGATGCCATGACCGCCTCCGTGCAGAAGGTCCGCGACGACGCCGGGCGCGAACTCGCCGCCGTCCGCCAGGCCGGCGAGGCCGCCGAAAAGGCGCACGCCGAACTCCGCGCAGCGCACGAACAACTCTCCGGCGAACAGGCCGCTCTCGCCACGCAGCTCGCCGAGGTCCGGACCGCCCACGAGGCGCTCACCTCCGAGTCCGCCACGGCCAAGTCCGCGCACGAGGCCGCCGTCGCAGACCTGACCGCCAGCCGCGATGGGCTCGCCGCGAATGCGCAGGCGCTCGACGAAGAACTCGCCGCTCTCCGACAGACGCACGCCGCCGCCTTCGACGCGCTGCGCAGCGAGCGCGACAGCCTGCAGACCGCGCAGGGCGGTCTTGAAAAATCGCTCGGCGAACTCACGGCCGAGCGCGACCATCTGCGCGACACCACCGACACGCTTTCCTCGGAACTCGCCGGAGCCCGGCAGCAGCACCGCGAAGCACTCTCCGCCTTTGGCAGGGAGCGCACCGCCCTGCACGCGGCGGGCGAAGCACTCAGCGAGGAAATCGCCCAGGGAAAAGAGGCCCACGACGCCGTCCTCGGCCAGCTCACCGCCTCGCGCCACGCTCACGAAAACGCGCAGGCCGAACTGGTCGCGGAAACCAGCCGCTGGAAGACCAGGGTGGTGACGCTCACCGCGGAACTGGAAGGACTGCGCAAGTCGCACGGCGAACTCGAATCCGGCGCCGGCGCGCTGGAGAGCGCCCTCAACGAACGCACCGCCGAGCGCGACACTCTCCGCGCGAATGCCGAAACGCTTGCCGCGGAACTCGCCGCCGCCAGTCAGCAGCACGGCGAAGACATCGCCGCGCTCAATGGGGATCGCGCAAGCCTCTCCGCCACGAACGCGGCAATCGCCGAAGAACTCGCCGCCGCGAAAACCGCGCACAACGCCCTGGCCGCCAAGCTGGCTGCCCTGCAAAAGGCTCACGACTCGACCGAGGCCGGCCTCGCCCAGGAGCGCGACGACTGGAAATCGCAGACGCAGGCGCTGACCGCGGAGATCGCTGACATCCGCCGCGACCACGATCAGGTCAAAGCAGGCAAAGACGCGCTGGACAAATCCTTCGCCGACCTCACCACCGAGCGCGACCTGCTCCGCGGGCAAACCGGCACGCTTACCGCCGAACTCGCCGCCGCCAGGCAGGAGCACGGCGAAGCTTTCGCCGAAATCGACCGCGAACGCGAAACCCTCCGCGACACGAAGGACGCCCTGGCCGGGGAACTCGCCCGCGCGAATGCCGCGCACGACGCCATCGCCGCCGAGCTCGCCGGTTTGCAGAAAGAGCACGAGGGCATCGAGACCGAACTCGCCCGCGAACGCAGCGAGTGGAAGGCGCAGAGCCAGGTGCTCGCGACCGAGAACACGACCCTCCGTGGCGAACGCGACCAGGCGGCGAACGACAAAGCCGCGCTCGGCAAATCCCTCGCCGACCTCACAGCCGAACGCGACCAACTCCGCGGGCAGACCGACACGCTTTCCGCCGAACTCACCTCCGCCAGGCAGCAGCACGGCGAGGCCATTGCCGAGATCGACCGCGAGCGCAAAACCCTCCGCGCGGCAAACGACCAGCAGGAGAAAACACTGGCCGCGCTCAATCGTGATCTCAACGAGTGGAAGGCGCAGAGCCAGGTGCTCGCCACCGAGAACACCGCCCTCCGCGTGGAGCGCGACCAGGCGGCAGGCGACAAAGCCGCGCTCGGAAAATCCCTCGCCGACCTCACCGCCGAGCGCGACCAACTCCGCGGGCAGACCGACACGCTTTCCGCCGAACTCACCTCCGCCAGGCAGCAGCACGGCGAGGCCTTTGCCGAAATCGACCGCGAGCGCAAAACGCTCCGCGCGGCAAACGACGAGCAGGAGAAAACACTGACCGCTCTCAAACGTGATCTCAACGAGTGGAAGGCGCAGAGCCAGGTGCTCGCCACTGAGAACACAGCCCTCCGCGAGGAGCGCGACGAGGCGGCGGGCGACAAAGCTGCGCTGGAAAAATCCCTCGCAAAACTCTCCGCCGAACACGACCAGCTCCGCGGGCAGATCGACACGCTTTCCGCCGAACTCGCCGCCGCCAGGCAGCAGAACGGCGAAGCTTTCGCCGAAATCGACCGCGAACGCGAAACGCTCCGCGACACGAAGGACGCGCTGGCTGGCGAACTCACCCGCGCGAATGCCGCACACGAAACCCTCGCCGTCCAGCTCGCCGCCTCGCAGAAAGCGCACGAAAATATCGAGGCCGAACTCGCCAGCGAGCGCAACGAGTGGAAGGCGCAAACCCAGGTGCTCGCCGCCGAGAACACCGCCCTCCGCGGGGAGCGCGACCAGGCGGCGGGCGACAAAGCCGCGCTCGGAAAATCCCTCGCGGATCTCACCGCTGAGCGCGATCTGCTTCGTGCGCAGATCGACACGCTTTCCGCCGAATTCGCCGCCGCCAGGCAGCAGCACGGCGAGGCCTTCGCCGAGATCGACCGCGAGCGCGAAACGCTCCGGACATCCAACGACCAGCATGAGAAAACGCTGGCAGCACTCACCCGCGAACGCGACGCGCTGAACACGAAGCTGAACTCGCTCCGCGCGGAAACCGACAGCGCCCGCAAGCAGAACGAGAGCGCCGTCGCCGAACTCAGCGCCAAACTCGCCGAGCTGCACACCAGCCGCGAAGCCCTCGCCACCGAGAGCGAGGCGAAGCGGACCGCGCTCGAAGCTTCCGCCGCCGAACTC
>JANOBH010000280.1:0-1528 GCA_031411535.1 Chthoniobacter sp.
GCTCGTCCGCAAAATTTCCTTCACCGGCTCGACCGAAATCGGCTCGCGCATCATGGCGCTCGCGGCGCGCGGCATCAAACGCGTCTCGCTCGAACTCGGCGGCAAGTCGCCGAACATCGTCTTCGCCGACGCCGACATCGATCGCGCCGCAAGCACGTCGCCGATGAGCGTCTTTGCCAATGCCGGCCAGGACTGCTGCGCGCGCAGCCGCGTGTTTGTCGAGCGCCCGGTCTTCGAGCGCTTCGTGGAAAGATTCATCGAAGCGATGCGCGCACTCAAAGTTGGCCAACCCGCCGAGCCGGATACGCAGATCGGCCCGCTTGTTTCGCGCCAGCACCGGGAAAGCGTGGAAGCCTTTCTCGCGACGGCGAGACGCCGCGAAATCATCGGCGGCGGACGGCTCGAAGGCCCCGGCTTTTTCCTGCGCCCCGCCGCCGTGCTCGGCTGCGAAACGGGCGACGCGGTCTGGCGCGAGGAGATCTTCGGGCCGGTCGTCTGCATCCGCCCATTCGACGACGAGGCGGCGATGCTGCGGGAGGCCAACGATTCACCGTACGGCCTCAGTGGATCGGTCTGGACGAACGATCTCCGGCGCGCCCTGCGCGTGGTCCGCCGCGTCGAGAGCGGCGTGCTCAGCGTCAACTCGCACTCCAGCGTGCATGTCGAGGCACCGTTCGGCGGTTTCAAGCAAAGCGGAATCGGCCGCGATCTCGGCATGAACGCCCTCGAAGGTTACACCGAGCTGAAGAACGTCTATGTTTCCGAGGACTGATCCCGATGAATCTGAAACAGCTCACCGACCAGATTAAGCGCGGCGCAATCGACACGGTCATCGTCGCATTCCCCGACGTGTTCGGGCGCCTGATCGGCAAGCGTTTCACCGGCGACTTCTTTTTAAAGAGCGTCGCGAAGCACGGCACCCACGGCTGCAACTACCTGCTCACCGTCAACATCGAGATGGACCCGCTGGATGGCTTCAAGCTGGCGAATTGGGAGAAGGGATTCGGCGACTTCGAGTGGCGTCCGGACTTTTCCACGCTGCGCGTCGTGCCGTGGCAGCCCGGCGCGGCGCTGATCCTATGCAGCCTCCATCACCACGACGGACGCGCTGTGGACGAGGCGCCGCGGACGGTGCTGGAAAAACAGGTCGCGCAACTCGCGCGCAAGAAGCTGGTCTGCAACGTCGCCAGCGAACTCGAGTTTTTCCTTTTCAACACGACGTATCACGACGCCTTCGCGGCCGACTACCGGAACCTCACCGCATCTAGCGATTACCGGATCGACTACCACACGATGCAGCCGGCGCGCGACGAGGAGGTCTTCCGGCGGGTGCGCAATCAAATGGGCGCGGCGGGCATCGAAATCGAATCGAGCAAAGGCGAATGGGGCCGCGGGCAGCACGAGATCAACTTTGCCTATGGGCAGCCGGTGGCGATGGGCGACATGCACGTCGTCTTCAAGCAAGGCGTGAAGGAGCTCTTCGCGCAGGAGGGGCGCGCCGTTTCGTTCATGCCGAAGTATTCGGTCA
>JANOBH010000281.1:0-3631 GCA_031411535.1 Chthoniobacter sp.
AATCCCCGTGCGTGGACTTGGCCTTGGGCTTTGGCCGGTGGAGCTTTTCTTGAGCTTTGAACTTTGAGCTTTGAGCTTCCCAGGCCTCCCGCGCAGAAAGAGCTTGCCCGCCCTTTTCGCCGCCAGCGAACCTGCGCGCCGTCTCGCAACCCGCTTCCCTCATTTCCCTATGTCCAAAATTCGTCTCGGCATCGTCGGCCTCGGCAATATCGGCAAATTCCACACCGGCTACCTGCTGGAAGACAAAATCTCGCGCTGCGAACTCGCCGCCGTCAGCGACGCCCACAAGCCGAACCTCGACGCGTTCGCTTTGAAGGGCGTCCCCACTTTCGACACATGCGAGGAAATGATCCGCTCTGAGAAGATCGACGCCATCGTCGTCGCCACGCCGCACTTTCTCCACACCACGCTCGGCATCGATGCGCTGGAAAACGGCCTGCACACGATGATCGAGAAGCCGATCTCCGCGCACAAGGCCGACGCCGAGCGGCTCTTCGCGGTGGCAAAGGCGCACCCGGATCAGGTCTTCGCGGGCATGTTTCAGATGCGCGTGGAGCCGCGCTATCTCAGGATCCGCAAGCTCATCGACGAGGAGCTGGGCCGGCTCGTGCGCGTGAACTGGATCATCACCGACTGGTTTCGCACCGAGGCCTACTACGCGAGCGGCGGCTGGCGCGCGACGTGGAAGGGCGAGGGCGGCGGCGTGCTGCTGAACCAGTGCCTGCATCAGCTCGACATGCTCCAGTGGCTCTGCGGCATGCCATCGCGCGTGCGCGGCTTCTGCCAGCTCGGGCAGTTTCACGACATCGAGGTCGAGGACAGCGTGACCTGCTACATGGAGTGGGCGAATGGCGCGACGGGCGTCTTCATCTCCTCGACCGGCGAGGCGCCCGGCACGAACCGGCTGGAGCTTTGCGGCACGCGCGGAAAGGTGGTGCTGGAAAACAACCGGCTCACCTTCACGCGCAACGACGCGGACATGATCGAGTTCAGCAAGACGGTGCCGAGCGGCTTTGCGAAGCCGGACGTGTGGAATGTCGAGATTCCGTTTGAAAGCGCCGCCAACCCGCACGCCACGCTGATGCAGAACTTCGTGGACTCGATCCTCGACGGCACCCCGCTCATCGCGCCCGGCTACGAGGGCATGGGCTCCGTGGAACTGGCGAATGTGCTGCTCTACTCCTCGCTCCTCGGCCAGACCGTGGAGCTGCCGATGGACGGCGCGGCGTGGGAGGCAAAGCTGAACGAGCTGATCGCCAGCTCGAAGCACGAGAAGAAGGTCGTGCAGGTGCAGGCGGAGGATTTCACGAAGTCGTTTCGGAAGTAGCGGGGACAACGCGCCGCGAGGGGCGAGACTCAAAACCCGGTGTCATCCTGAGCGGAGTTCCGTCGTGGGCGAAGGTGGGACGGAACGGAGTCGAAGGACCCCGGCGATTCCGTGCGACACCGCCCGTGAATGGGCGGGGTCGTTGCCTCCCCGCCTCCGCCCGCTCGGCTGTCTCGCGGACTCGGCTCGACTGCGCTGCGCCCGCCTTTCCGCCTCCGCTCCGCTCAGGATGACACGCGGTTGGAAAGTTTTCGCCTAGCAGGCGCGCGCTCGACGCGGCGGGCGGCGGCTGCGAATGTCGGCGCACTTCCTCCCATGAAAACTCCCGCGCTTTTCCTCCTCGCCGTCTCCTCGCTCGCGCTCGCTGCGGAGCCGCCGGAGCCGAAGTTCACCGCCATCACCCTCGACGACAAAATCCAGATCGGCTACGGCATCGCCATCGCCGACGTGGATGGCGACAAAGCGCCCGACGTGCTCCTCGCCGACAAGCGGCAGATCGTCTGGTATCGCAACCCCGGCCCCGCCAAAGCGCGCGAGCCCGGCGCGTGGACCAAACACCTCATCGCCGAAAACCTCACCGAAAAGGACAACGTCTGCCTCGCCGCCCAGGACCTCGACGGCGACGGCAAATGCGAACTCGCCGTCGGCGCCGAATGGAACCCCGGCGACACCGAGAAAAGCGGCGCGGTCTTCTACCTCATCCCGCCCACCGACCGCACCCAGCGCTGGGAGCCCGTGAAGTTCCCCAGCGTCGAGCCGACGACGCATCGGATGAAGTGGATCAAAATTGGCGAGAAGGAATGGGGTCTCGTCGTCGTTCCACTCCACGGTCGTGGAAACAAGGATGGCAAAGGGGAGCCAGTGAGAGTGCTGCTCTACCTCAAGCCGGCTGACGTGCGTGGCGAGTGGAGGAGCGAAGTTCTGACTAACAGGGTGCTCCACATGACCCACAATTTCGATGTCGAGCGAGGTGAATCCGGAGTCGATTCATTGATGATTGGTGGAAAAGAAGGGTATCTGATTTGCAGATACAAAGAGGGAAGCGTTAGCACACTGTGGTTTCCACTGTTCGACCCGGATGGATCTATGAACCCGCGTGAATCTTTGGCTTCAGACGGAATTGGAGAAATTCGGGAGGGGCGTTTCCCGCAACACACCGTCACCATCCGGCCCATGCACGGAAACATGCTCGTGGTTAGCCCTATGGCTCCACAAACGATACCGTTTAGAACGCCGCCACCCCGAATCCTCACCGACAAACTCATCGAAGGCCACGCCCTCGCCTGCGGGGATTTGCTCGGCGTGAAGAGCGACCAGATCGTCGTCGGCTGGCGCGGCAATCCCGCAAACCCGAACAACACCTTCGGCATCCACCTGTGGACGCCGCTCGACGCGACCGGCGAGAAATGGCGCGACAGCGCGGTCGATGACGGCGGCATGGCCTGCGAAGACCTCCAACTCGCCGACCTCGACGGCGACGGCCGCCCCGACATCGCCGCCTCCGGCCGCGCCACGAAAAACGTGAAGCTCTACTTCAACGACACCCCGCGCTGAGCGTCGGAGCCAAGCGCTCCTGCGCGCCGGCATCGCGCTCCAGCGCGCGGAGTTTGGTGGGCGGCGGGTGGAACGCCGCGCGCTGGAGCGCTTGGGACCGGCGCGCGGGAGCGCTTGGCTCCGGGGGGTGGTGCGATTCGCGGTGATCGGCTTACCAGCGGAGGTGGTGAATTTCGCCTTGGAAGGGCCAGTCGTCGGGGTGGGTGACGAGGGCGGCACGCACGGGATTGGCGCGCATGTAGTCCCATTTTTCGTCGTAGCTATCGTCGCGCCGGAGCTGGCGATCCCAGTGCTGGGTTTGAAGGACGGGCACTTGTTCCCGCTCGGGCCAGCTTTTTGAGAGGCGGCCTTTCCAATAGGTCATCCAGCGCTCCAGTGTTCCGGCCTGCTCGCCGGGCGCGCAGAAGAAATGCACGTGGTCCGGCATGATCACATAGCGGCCGACGCTCCAGTGGCCCGCCTCGGCCCAGACCGCCCGCAGAAGCTCGTGCGCGCGAGGATTTGCGAGAATGGGTCGCCGCGCCTTGGTCACGACGGTGACGGAGATGATGATCGGATGGTTGTGCGTTTCCAGCGGCGGCAGGTGGATGGGGTGTTTGTAACGCGGAGCCAAGCGCTCCTGCGCGCCGGGGCTGAGCGCTCCTGCGCGCGGCGTTCGGGCGGAGGGTGTGATGATGGGGACTCGCGCTGGCGCGCTCGTGGGGCGCGCTGGAGCGCTTGGCTCCAGGGGGCGCGCTGCAGCGCTTGGCT
>JANOBH010000282.1:0-2918 GCA_031411535.1 Chthoniobacter sp.
TGGCCGCGTGGACCGCTTCGATTTCCGCCATGAACTCGAATTCGGCCTCACCGACCGGCTCCAGCTCGGCCTTTACCTCGCCGACTGGCGGCACCAGAGCACGCCCGGCGGCAGCGAGACCACCTATCGCCACTCCGGCGCCGAACTGATCTGGAACCTCACGAGCCCGACGACGTCCTTCCTCGGCTCGGCGCTCTACGGCGAAGTGCTCGTCGGCGAGGATGTCGTGGAACTCGAAGGCAAACTTTTGCTCCAAAAAAATATCGGGCCCGTCATCCTCGCCTACAACGCGATCATCGAGGCCGAGTGGGAGGGCGATGACCTCGACGAGAAGACCGGCGTGTTTGGGCAGACCTTCGGCGCGAGCTACGCGATCAATCACAGCTTCTCCGCCGGCGTCGAGGCGCTGCACGAGATCGAATTCGCCGACTGGGGCAAAGGCAGCGACTCGGTCGTGTCGGTCGGTCCGAACGTCTCCTTCCACGTCGGGCGCGTGTTTGCCACCATCGCCGGCCTCTGGCAGGTGACGAACGTGGACGGCGAGCCGGATTTCCAGCTCCGCACGATCTTCGGGTTCAGTTTCTAAATCGCACGCGCCCTCCCAGCCATGCGCCCGAAGCTCCCGCACCTGCCCGCCATCACGCTCTGCGCGCTGGCGCTGGCAGGCTGCACGAGCTTCGTGCCGCCGCCCGTGACGCCGGCGATGGTCTCCGCCAGCCGCGGCGCTTCCGCCGCGACTTTGGAAAGCGGTCGCGCGCTCTTCGCGGGCCGCTGCACGTCATGCCACTCCGCCGATCCGGTGGAAAAGTATCCCCTCTCCCGCTGGCGGGAGATCGTCGCCGACATGGCGCACCGCTCGAAAATCGACGACGCGCAGAAGGCCGCGATTATCGCCTACATCGCAGCCGCGCAGGCGCTGCCGCCTGACCCAGCGGCGCGGTAGCACGCCGGGCGCGGCGGTCGCGCGGCAGCGGTGCCGTGCGTGCCTTTACATTTCCACACGGTTTGCGGAGCGTCCCGGCCATGCTGCGCTTCCCTCTCGTCGTCGTCGCGATCCTCGTTTCCACCTTTGCGCGGGCCGTGGACGGGCCGAATCCGGTGATGGCCTCGGCGCAGCAGCGCATCGCCGCCTTTCACGCCGGTGAAAAACCGTCCGGCTCCGTCGTGCGGCTCGTCTATTTCCATCCGGCTGACCGCGACCCGCTGCCGGACTACGCGGCGCGGCTGGAGCGGATCATGACGGACGTCAGCGGCTTCTATCGCGACGGACTGGAGCAGCGCTTCGCGGTGAAAAGCGGCGGGCTTCCGCTGGAGCGCAAGGACGGGAAGCTCGTCATCCACATGGTGCGCGGCCAGCACCCGGCGGCTCATTACGAGCACACGTCCGGCGACGAGACGTGGGCCGAGGTGCGCAAGGCGCTCGCAGGCACGATTGATCCCGAACGCGAGCACGTGCTCATCCTCTACGGGCTCTGCCGCCGCGAGCCGGACGGACGTTTCGTTTTCGACGCGCCGTACTACGGGGCCACCTGGAGCGACCAGCGCCACGGGCTTTGCCACGCCGCGGACTGCGACGTGCTCGACCCGCTGCTGCTCACGGCGAAGGACAAGCCCATGGTTTTCACCGAGCACAACTATCCGCGCATCGAGATGACGCTGGCGAAATTCAACTCGTGGTACCTCGGCGGCATCGCGCACGAACTCGGTCACGGCCTCGGCCTTCCCCACGACAACGGCGGCCCCGGCGAGGCTCCCGGAATCTCGCTGATGGGTGGCGGGAATCTCCACTACCGCGAACATCTCTGGGGCGGACGCGAGCCCGCCTACCTCGCGCTCGCCACCGCGCTGCGCCTCGCCGCCCATCCGCTCGTCACCCAGTCCGACAAAGCCCGCTGGCAGACCGCCGATGCCACTTTCGAGAATCTCACAGCCTCGGCCGAAAAAGGCACGCTGCGCATTTCGGGGCGCGTCCGTGCCCCGGTCCCGCCGTGCGCCATCGTCGCGGCAGCGTATCCAGTGACCGCGCGCACGGATCATGGCGCGATGACCTTCTGCGCAGCGGTCGGGGACGACGGAAAGTTTTCCGTCGAGCTGACGAATCTCAAGGCGCCGAAGTGGCAGATCAACCTCGGCTGCCTGCTGGTCAATGGCGCGGAAACCCGCACGCAGTTCACCCTCCGCTGCAACGAGCGCGGCGAGCCATCCGCCGATGAACTCGCGTCCAGCTTCGTGACCGACGGCGCTGAGCAGGCATTCATGCGCAATCCCGCGCAGGCCGCGAAACTCCTGACGGGCGAAGCAATCGCCGCCGCGCCCAATGACGAAGCCCGCCGGCGCCTGCGCCTGCTTCGCGACATGAAGAATCCGGAGCCGGAGCCCGCGGATCTCGCGACCACGAAAGCCGCGCGCGTTTTCCTCTCCGACGCCCGATGGACCAAAGCCGAAGTCGGCTGGGGCAAGGTCGCGAGAAACCGCTACTGGTTCCACCCCGGCCAGTGGGAAGGCGCGCTGCTCAAACTCGACGGCGAGGTTTTCGCAAAGGGCCTCTACGCGCACTCGAAGTCCGAGTTCGTCTTCCCGCTCGGTGGAAACTGGAAAACCTTCTCCGCGACCGTCGGCCTCCGCGATGGCGCTGCGTCCCAAGGCTCCGCCGTTTTCACCGTCATCGGCGACGGCCGCGAACTCTTCCGCTCAAACCTGCTGCGCAGCGGTCAGAAAGAGACCGTGCGCATCGACATCGCCGGCGTGAAACAGATCGCACTTCGCGCCGATGGCGGCGAAGGCAGCAACAACAACTCATGGGCGATCTGGGTCGAGCCCGTGGTCGAGAAATAGCCGCTGTGGCTGCGTAAAAAAGCCCGGCTAAACATTTGTCCAAGCGCTGGAGCGCCGGGCCGGGCGCGCAGGAGCGCTTGGCT
>JANOBH010000283.1:0-4842 GCA_031411535.1 Chthoniobacter sp.
TTCGCCGACTACCAGGCGCTCAGCGCCGCCGCTCCCGAGAGCCCGATGCGCAGCACGCTGCTCCTCGAGCAGGGCCTCGCGCAGGCCCGCGCCGGCGATGCCCGCGCGGCGGAGACGCTCGATCTTTTCGTCCACCACTTCCCGAAGCACCCGCGGCAGAGCGAGGCGCGGCTCGCGCTCGCGGAGCTGGCATTCGCCGCGCAGGACCGGGACGGCGCGGCCCGCTATCTCCGCGTGGCGAATGAAACCGCGCCAAGCGGCGACACCGTGGAGCACGCCGCCTATCTCGCGATCTTCCTCGCCGACGGGACCGCGAAGTCCACCGACGATGCCGTCATCGAGCGCGCGAAGGCTTTCATCCGCGACCACCCGCGCTCGCCTTTGCTCCCCGAGGCGCGGATGAAACTCGGCCAGCTCTACGTGCGCGCCGGCAATCATGTGGACGCCGAGACGCAGCTCACGCTGCTCGCGCAGGAGCAGCCCGCCGGGCCGTACGCGGAGGCGGCGCTCTTCCTCGCCGGCCAGTCGGCGATGCGCGAGATCAATACCGGCGCGGTGGACCGGGCGCTCGCGCTTTTCGACCAGGTGGTGAAACGCGACGGGCCGCTCAAGCTGCACGCGCGGCAGCAGCAGGCCATCGTGCAGAGCAAGCTCGGCAAGGAAAGCGAGGCAGTGGTCCTGTACGACGCCATCCTCACCGCCACGCCCGCGCCCGAGGCGGAGCTGCGCTACGCCGCCCTCTGCGGGAAAGGCGACAACCTGCTCATCCTCGGACGCCAGGATCCGAAGCAGACGGACGCCGCCATCGCCGCCTTTGACCAGCTCGCCGCGCTGCCCGGAGTCCCGCCGCCGTGGCGCAACCAGGCGCTCTACAAGAAGGGGCAGGGATTGAAAGCGCTCGGGCGTGCCGACGAGGCGCTGGCTGCGTGGTACGACGTGCTAGACAAGGTCACGCCGGACGGGCGCGACTTCTTCTGGTACTACAAGGCCGGGTTCGACGCGGCGGACATTTTCCGCGGCCAGGAGGCATGGAAAAGCGCGGTCGGGATTTACGAAAAGATGGCGAAGATCCCAGGGCCGCGCGCCGCGGAGGCAAAGGATCGCGCCACGCAGTTGAAGCTGGAGAAGTTTCTCTGGGACTGAGCGCCCGCTGCGCCCGTGGGGAGCAGCTCAGGGCGCGGCCGGGCCGAGATGCCAGAGCGTGGAGTCACCGTCGTCGTAGGTGCGCGTGGCCTGGCCGCTTTGCTCGATCAGCGCCTGCTGCGGCGGCCAGGCAGCGGCATCGTATTTCGTCACGAATACGTCGCTGATTCCCGCCGCCCGCAGATTGGCGACAAACTCGCGCGCGTCAAAGGGCGGGGCAGCCTCCGGCATGAAAAAGCGGAGCGAAGGATCGGCGCGGAACTGCAGATGAAGCGGCGGAAGCGGCCGGCCATCGGGCGCGGTGAAGACGGGCCGGAGCTGCCAGTCGCGGCCGAAGAAAGGCGAGTTGAGGTAGGAGTGATTGGCAAACCGGGTGAGGCGCGTTCCCGGCGGCAGACTTTCCAAAGCGGCAAGCGCCTGCCCCAGCGATTTTCCGCCAGCGGTCTGGAGATGAAGCCTGAGGTTTTTTTCCGTCTGCGCGCGCATCCGCGGGGCAAAGGCGGCGAGCGCGGGCCAGATCGCGACCAGACTCAGCAGCGCGAGCGGTTTCCACACCCGAGCGGGAAGCCAGCGCAGAAGCGCAAGGCCGGGAAGCGCCACGGCGACGCCCGCGAAACCCATGAGCCCCGAGCGCGGCCAGCACAGCGCGAGCCCGATTCCCGCCAGAGCCCGCCAGAGGTGCGGGAAACGCGCGCGCCCATCCAGCAGCGGACCCGCGAGCGCGAGGCCGAAGACAAACCACGGCAGGATGAAGCGCGGATACACATCGAGACGCCCATCGGCGTAACCGCCGCCGACGGAAAACGGCGTCACAAGGTGGAGGGTGAACTGGACGGCGCCTCCGATCAGGAGCAGACGCCGGAGCTTGGTCCCGCCTGGAACGCGGGGTGGGCGGCCCGACCACTCGGCGGCGAACGCCGAAATGTAGCCGCAGACCGCGAGCACGCCGAGCGGCAGCGGCCAGTCGAGAAAATCGCGGGCGATCTGCCCCCACATCCGCCACGCCCACGGCCACTCGGCGAGAAAGCTGACGAGCGTGACTTTCGCCTGCTCGCCATGCGTGAGCGGCCCGGCGAACGGCCCGATTTCGGCAGGGAAAAGCGGATTGCCGGTGATGAGCGCATTGCGGAAATACCAGACGGAGCCAGTCGCCGCGGCTGCGGCGCACATCGCGGCGAAAAGCGGAGCGCGCGAGCGCCACCGTGTCCGCGCGAAGAGCGGCGAAACGCAGATGACCGCCGCGACGGGGAGAAACGTGATCTTCACGCCCGCGGCGAATCCGGCCAGCAGGCCCGCCGCCACCGCATGGCCTGGCTGCAGCGTCTCGCTCGCGCGTGCGGAGAAATAGACCGCTGCGAGCAGCGTGGCGGAGCCGGCAAGATCGCACGCCGAAAAGGTGCGCGTCTGCCAGACAAGCGGCTGCGAAGCCAGGACCGCGGCTGCCGTCGCGAGACTCGCCGTGGCGTCGCCTCCGGCCAGTCGCACGATGCCTCCGGCGGCCACCGCCGCCAGCCCGAGCCAGACGAGGCCCGCGAGCACGACGAGCCTGTCATCGTGAAACGGCAGCGCAAACCAGCCGGCGAGCAGCTCGGCATTCAGGGACAGATACGCCATGAACTGCGGCATGATCTGGGTGAAGCCGCCATGCTGCACCCACGCCGCGACGGCGACGGCGTGGTAGCCGAAGTCGTCGATGAAATAACCCGTGCCCGCCGTGAACGCGCGCACGACCGGAAACGACGCGAAAGCGACCACCGCCCCGGCGGCAAGGCGCGCTGCAATGGAGCGCGGCGCTTTCACCGCAAAAAAATCCGCAGGCCCGCCGCCGCGCCTCGTCCAGAAGGCGACCGCCGCGGCGATCCCGCAGAGCGCCAGTGTCACGGGCAGCGGGCGCAATTGCCCGGCGAGGCCCGCGCCGAGCACGGCGAGCGTGGCGCAGATCGGGAAGAGCGCGCACAGCCCCACCGCAAAGTCGAGACGCCGCGCGGCGAGGGCTGACGCCCAGCGCCATGCCAGCCAGAGCACGCCCAGGTTCCCGAAGATGAAAAGCGCCTCCTTCATCCGCCCGACAATCAGCAGCCGGCCCGGTGTTTCACACGATGGTATTTGAGAGGGTGCCGAGGCCGGTGATTGAGATGCGGACCTCGTCGCCGCCCGCGAGCGTGAAGTCATTCGGCGGGACCGTGCCGGTGCCGGTGAGGAGATAGCAGCCGGCGGGAAAGTGGTTGTCGCGCATCAGCCACTCAGCCAGCTCGGGCAGCGTGCGCTTCATCTGCGCGAGCGAGGTCTGGCCGGAGAAAACGGGCGCGCCCGCCCGCCAGATGTGGACGTGGATCTCGGTGTCGCGCGGCAGCGGATCGCGGACGACGAGGCCGGGGCCGAGGGCGCAGCACTGGCTCCAGACCTTGGCCTGCGGGAGGTAGAGCGGGTTTTCGCCCTCGATGTCGCGGGAGCTGAGATCGTTTCCGACGGTGTAGCCAAAGATTGCGCCGCGGGTGCTGATGGCGAGCGTCAGCTCGGGCTCGGGCACGTTCCATTTCGAGTCGCTGCGCAGGCGCAGGCTCGCGCCGTTGCCGACCACGCGGTGCGGCGTGGCCTTGAAAAAAATCTCGGGCCGCGCGGCGTCGTACACGCGGTCGTAGAAAGTGCCGCCGCCTGCGTCCTTCGATTCCTCGATCCGCGCATCGCGGCTGCGCAGGTACGTCACGCCCGCCGCCCAGACCTCCTGGGTCCCGATGGGCGCGAGCAGTTTTTCCGGCGGCACCACCGGCGCGGCCTGGGCGAGCTGCCCGTGGAGCCAGCGGGCGGGGTTTTCCTCCGCAAAGAGCGTGTCGAGCCGCGGCTCGGCCAGGAGAAAGCAATCTTCGCCGCGCTGGGCGACGAGGCCCTCCGCGGTGCAATAGACGGTGACGGGCGGCAGGGACATCGGCGCAGCATGCGGAGCCCCCGCACGCGGCGCAACTTCCCGCTTTGCCCCCCCGCGGGAAAGCTGCATCTTCTCCGCCCCATGCTCTGGCTGAACAAGCTCCTCCAAACTTTTTTCAACTTCCGCGAGAAGTCCGACGGCGATGTCGTGAAGCCATTCCTCGACCACATGGAGGATCTGCGCTGGACGCTCATCAAGATGGTCCTGGTGCTGGTTGCAGGCATGGGCGTCGCGTTCTACTTCGTCACCGACCTGATGCGGCTGCTGAAACAGCCGCTGGCCGCCATCGACCCGGAGATGGAAAACCAGCTTATCACCACGGGCATCGTGGACTCGTTCGTCATCACGCTGGAGCTGGCGTTCTTCGCGGGCATTGTGCTGTCGCTTCCGTTTCTCATCTATTTCCTCGCGTCGTTCGTGCTGCCGGCGCTGACCCGGAAGGAGAAGAGATTCCTCTTTCCCGGCATCCTCCTCAGCACGCTGCTCTTCGCCACCGGTGTGCTGACCTCCTACTACTGGCTGCTCCCGCACACGCTTCAGTTTTTTCACAACTACGCGGAGAAGATCGGCGTGCGGACCCTGTGGTCGTGGCGGGACTACCTCTCGTTCTGCTCCTGGCTGACGATCGGCTTCGGCCTGCTCTGCCAGGTGCCCATCGTCATCGTGACGCTCGCGCTGCTCGGTCTGGTCAATTACAAGCTGCTCTCCAGCACGCGCGCGTATGCGATCACCGGCATTCTCATCCTCGCCGCGGTCATCGCGCCGACGCCCGA
>JANOBH010000284.1:0-5799 GCA_031411535.1 Chthoniobacter sp.
TTGCCCGCCTCGATGGCCGCGAGCGCGGGGCGCAGGCCGCCGGTGCCGACGATGGCGATGAGGACGAGGTCCGCCTCAGGGAGTGTGGCGAGTTCGACGAGGCGCTCGACGCCGTCGGGACCGGAGGAGATGGCGAGCTTCGCGGCGGGGAAATTCCTCGCGGCAGCCTGGAGTTTGTCCGCGTTCGAGTGCGCGGACATGCCGACGATCTCCATGCGCTCGGGAATGTCCCGCGCGACCTTTTGCGCGCTCTCGCCGATGGAGCCGGTGGCTCCGAGGATGACGACCCGGCGCTTTCTCATGACACGCCGACGACGAAGCGGAGGTAGAAGAACAGCAGCGGCGCAGTGAAGAGAATGGAGTCGATAAGATCGAGCGCGCCGCCGATGCCGGGCAGGAATTTGCCGGAGTCCTTCACGTCGCAACTGCGCTTGATGATCGACTCTCCGAGGTCGCCGATGATCGCCGCGAGGCCGAGGATGAGGCCGAGGATGACGGCGTCCTTTTGACGCAGAAAGGAGAGCTGCTGCGGCATGAGCGCGAGCAGGCCGCACGCGCCGCCGGTGGAAAAGGCGAGCGCGCCGAAAAATCCTTCCCACGTTTTCTTGGGCGAGATGTGCGGGACGAGCGGATGCTTTCCGATCAGCGAGCCGGTGACGTAGGCGCCCATGTCGCTGAACTTGGTCACCACGATAAGCCACAGGACGTAGAAATGGCCCGTGACGTAGCCGGTGGTGGCGTCGCGGGGAAAGAGATAGACGATTTTCGTCACGAAGCCGAAAAGCCACACCACGTAGAGAAGGCCGAAAAGCGTGTAGGCCATCGTCTCCAGCGGCGAAATGTCCCGCGTCTTCTGGAACATCTGGCGGCCAAAGACGACGAGCATGAAGAAGAGCAGCGTGGCGACCTCGAAGTCATACGAATGCACGGGCCCGACCTTGCTGAAGTAGTAAAAGCTGCCCCAGCTGAAGAGCAGGCCGCACCACATGCCGATGATCTTGAAGTTCGGCAGCCGCTTGTGGTCGAGCATCGTGTAGTACTCCCACAGGCCCACGAGCCCGAGCGTGGTGATGAGGAAAAGGAAGCCCGGCTCGTAGCCGGAGAAGATGATCCAGAGCGCGACGGTCCACAGCGCCAGCGAACTGCCGAGGCGGCGGAGGAAGACGAGGCGCGTTTGGGTCATCGGGTTTCGGGCGGCGAAAATGGGCGCGCATGCCGGAGATGGCAAGCTCCGCGGCGCGCATGCGGAGGCGCGAGCGACGCCAAACGCCGCGTCATCCTGAGCGGAGTTCCGTCCCGGGCGAAGGCGGGACGGAACGCAGTCGAAGGACCCCGGCGATCCTTTGCAATACTGCTCTTGGATGCGCGGGGTCGTTGCCTCCACGCCTCCGCCCACTCGGCTGTCTCCCGGGCTCGGCTCGACGGCGCTTCGCCCGCCTTTCCACCTCCGCGCCGCTCAGGATGACACGCGTTTGTTTGGGCTTCGGCCCACTCAGCGCCGTGCGGGCGCCTTTCTTACGAGCGTGGCGCGGCGCACGGGCATCGGAGTGGCGGCGGGTTCGCTGTATTTTTTGCTCACCGGCCAGATGAGCCGCCAGGGCTCGCGCTTCACGGTGTCGGCGGCCTGTTCGAGGTTTTCGCCGACGGCGGTGAAGCGCGTGCCGACCTCCGAGATCGTGCGGGTCAGCCCCTCGGATGCCTGGCGGAAATTGCGGAGCGTGACTTCGATGTCGCGGTTGTTCGTCAGGCTGGCGGTGAATTTCTCGCTGTTTTGCAGCGTCCGCGCGAGCGAGCTCTCGGGGCCGGTCAGCTCGGCCAGATGGTCGAAGGTTTTCCCCAGCTTCCCCTCCCCGCTCATGAGGGTCTCGATGTTTTTCAACGCCAGCCGCAGCTCGCCCTGCGGGCCGGTCATCTCGCTCAGATTCGTGCCGGTCTTGCGGATCTCCGCGAAGGCGATCGGCAGGTCGGCGCCGTCCGCCGTGAGGCGCGTGAGGTTGTCCGCGGTCTTTTGCAGGCTGTCGAGCGTGGTGGTCACCTTGGTCAGCGCGGGGTCGAGCTTCTCCAGCACGGCGGGCACGGCGTCGGCCAGTCCGCCAGGCCGCTCGCCGAGGAAGCTCGCGCCATCGGGAGCGAGCCCGCTGGCCTCCTCGCCGTTGGTGAAGTCGATGACGGATTCGCCGAGCAGGCTGTTCTGCGTCATCTGCGCCTTGACCTTGCTGTAGATTTTCGCGTCGCGATCGACCTGCACCTCGATGAGAGTCTCCATCTTCGGCGTGGGCCGGTCGCGCTCCGGCACGGGCGAGAAAAGCCTGCGCACCTGGCCGATCTTGCGCCCGGCGAGGAGCACCTGCGCGCCGGGTTTGATGCCGCCCGCATTGTCGAAATAAATGCGGTACGTGTGCTGCGGCACGAAGACGCCCGGCGCTCCGAGATACAGCAGCAGCGCGGTGAGCGCGGCGAGCGAGAGCACCACGAGCAGGCCGGTGCGGATTTCAGTGCGGGAGATATTCATCGGCGAAGTGGAAGGTGGGAGCGAAGATGGAAACGGGCAAGCGCGTGGGTGCCCGCCCCGAACGCGTGTCATCCTGAGCGGAGCGGAGGCGGAAAGGCGGGCGCAGCGCAGTCGAGCCGAGTCCGCGAGACAGCCGAGTGGGCGGAGGCGGGGAGGCAACGACCCCGGCATTCACGGGCGGCGTCGCACGGAATCGCCGGGATCCTTCGACTGCGTTCCGTCCCTCCTTCGCCCACAACGGAACTCCGCTCAGGATGACACCCGTTTTGAAGATGGCTTCGCCTTTGAAATGCGTCACCACTTTCACGCCGAGTCCTCACCTGCCGCCCTCCAAAATCGGCCCGTCGGTGTCGCCGGAGATGAACTGCGCGACCACGGGATCGGCGGATTTCCTGAAACCCTCCGGCGTGTCTTCCGCGATGATGCGGCCCTTGAAGAGCATGGCGATCCGCGTGGCGATCTTGAAGGCGCTCCCCATCTCGTGCGTCACGATGACGGAGGTCGCGCCGATCTTTTCGCTCAGCTCGACGATGAGTTCGTCGATCACCGAGCTGATGACGGGATCGAGGCCTGCGGTCGGCTCGTCGTAGAGGATCAGTTCGGGATCCATGATGATCCCGCGGGCTAGGCCGATGCGCTTGCGCATGCCGCCGCTAAGTTCGGAGGGCATCTTGTCGCGCGTGTCCGCCATGCCGACGAGCCTGAGCTTTTCGTCGATGAGCGTATCGATTTCCTCGCGCGACTTGTCGGTCAGCTCCTCGAGCGGGAGCGCGAGATTGTCGCGCACCGTGAGCGAGGAGATGAGCGCGCTGTACTGATAGACCATGCCGATCTTCTGGCGCATGGCATTGAGCTGGCGGCGGCCCATGAGCGGGACTTCGCCGCCCTGAAACTGCACCGAACCGCGCGTCGGCTTGAGGATGCCCAGCAGCAGCCGGAGCAGCGTGCTCTTTCCACTGCCGGACTGGCCGAGCACCACGAGCCGCTCGCGCGGTCCCAGCCGGAGATCGACTCCGGTGAGGACCTCCGACGCGCCAAAGGCGAGATGCACGTCGCGGAGCTCGATGACGGGCGCGTCGGTCATCGGTCGAAAAGCGCGACGAGCACGATATTGCAGAGCGTGTCGAACCCGATGACCGTCGTGATCGCCACGACCACGCTCTCGGTCGTGGCGTGGCCCACGCCCGCCGCGCCGCCGCGCACGGTCAGGCCCTTGTAGCAGGAAACGAGGCCGATGATCAGGCCGAAGAGGAGGCTCTTCACCACGCCGGCCACGATGTCGCGGATGATGAGCTTATCGACCGCGCTCTCGGCGAAACTCTGAAACGGAATGTCGAACGCCCAGCGCGAGATCATCGCCGCGCCGGCCACGGCCGTGAGATCGGAGATCACCACCAGGCACGGCATCAGCAGGACGACCGCGAGCAGCCGCGGGCTCACGAGGTAGCGCAGCGGGCCGAGCCCCATCGCCTCGATGGCCTCGACCTCCTCAGCCACGGTCATCGTGCCCAGCTCCGCCGTGTAAGCCGCGCCGATGCGCGCGGCGAGCATGATGCCTGTCATCAGCGGACCCAGCTCGCGGGTGAAACCGATCGCCACCAGCGGAGGCACGAGCCTTTCCTGACCGAAAGGCTGGAGCTGATAGCCGGTGAGCAGCGCCATCGTGAGCCCGATGAAAAACGACACGAGCGCCACGAGCGGGATCGACCCCACGCCGACCCGATCCGCCTGTTCAAAGAATCCCGCCACCCGGAACGGGAGCCGCCCGCGCCGCACCTGATCGCCCATCTCCTGCACCGTCTGCACCAGCAGCCAGACGACGCTGCTCAGATGCCGGAGCATCGAGACGACGAAAGGGATGGGGTTGATCATGCGCGCCGACTTTCGGGCGGCGGGCGGGATGTGTCGAGCAGGCGGAGGAGGAAGCGGCACGATTCAGCCCCCGTGTCGCGAAATGGCCACCCGGCCGATTGGGCCTGCCTCTTTTTGCCCGCACTTGCGCCGCTCCCCTGCCCGCCAGCCCTCCTCGCCTCTGTGAAAATTTCACGTTCGCCAAATGGCATGCCCGTTGCTAAAGCCGCGAAGTCCATTTCTCCCGCAGCAGACGGGCGTGGGCTTCTCCATCCAAAAAACCCTACACACCCCGAAATGAAGAAACTCGAAGCCATCATCAAACCGTTCAAACTCGAAGAAGTGAAAGACGCGCTCGCGGAACTCGGCGTGGAGGGCATGACGGTCACGGAGGTCAAAGGCTTTGGGCGCCAGAAAGGACACACCGAGATCTACCGCGGCAGCGAGTATACCGTGGACTTTCTCCCGAAGGTGAAAATCGAGATCGTCCTCTCGGATGAGATCGCCGAAAAAGCCGTCAAGACCATCGTCGCCGCCGCCAAGACCGGGAAGATCGGCGACGGAAAGGTTTTCGTCCTGCCGGTGGAAAGCGCCATCCGCATCCGCACCGACGAGACCGGCGACAAGGCGGTGTAGGCGATGTGACAGGGAGAAAGTGCGGGGGTCACGTGGGGCTCCACTGACGCCTGTCACACGTCACTCGCCACCTCCACCACCATCGCCGTCGTATTGTCGCGGCCGGCGCGTTCGAGCGATGCGGCCACGAGCCGGTGCGCGGGATTGAGCGCGGCTTCATCCGCATCCGGAGCGCGGAGACGCTGCAGGATTTGCTCGTCGAAAAGACCCTCCGTCAGCCCGTCCGTGCAGAGGAGAAAAAGATCGCCCGGCTCGCACGCCACCGCGCCCACCTGCGGCGTCACAAACTGGTGGCCGGCGCCGAGCGCCTTTTGCAGCACGGTGCGCCGCGGATGCGCCCTCGCCTGTCGCTCGTTGAGATCTCCCTTTCGGAAAAGCCATCCGACATGCGTGTCATCGTGCGAAATCTGCCGCAAGCCGCCCTCGCGCGCCGGGAGGTAGTAGATGCGGCTGTCGCCGATGTGCGCGAAGTACATCCACCCCGGCGTGAACCAGCACAGGCTCAGCGTCGCGCCCATCCCCGCGCACTCCTCGTAGCTCTCGCCGAGGTAAAGCAGCGCCTTGTGGATCTGGTCATACAGTTCCTCCAGCACGTCGTCGAAACCCGCGCTCAGCCCCGCGGCACCCTGCTTGAACGCCCGCGGCAGCAGACGCGTGATCTTGTCCACCGTGATGCTGCTCGCAAACTCACCCGCCTGCGCCCCGCCCATGCCGTCGCTCACGGCAAAGACAAAGTCCGCGCGCTCGGTGGACGCCTCCCCGATCTTCCCAAGATACCGGACCTCCTGCGCATCGAATTG
>JANOBH010000285.1:0-12292 GCA_031411535.1 Chthoniobacter sp.
GACTACCTGCTCGCGCGGGATTACTGATCTCTCCCCCCTCTAACGTGACACCTTTCGTACGGGGTTAGGCGTTATCATGGTGATAACTGAATGTGTCGCATGTTTATGAGCCACCGAAAGGCGACATAACCGGAGGCCAAAGGGAAAATGTTTAGGACAACCAAGAAAAGCTTTGGCCAGAGTCTTAGACTCGCGAATGCCAGACCAAACGCGTAGAACACTCCGAGGATTTCGAGCAACAGCCAAATTGGGGGAAGGAGCATTGGACGAGCAGAACCGCCGATGGGCACCGAAAGGAGCATCAGATTGGAAAGCGCGGCCAGTGCGTTGAAAATGAGTCCCGAACGAAGCCCGCTAACAAAATCGCCATCGTTCGGATTTGTTCCATGTGGCGGTGGCGGCATGCTCATACGCCTAATCCGAAATGTGCGAAAGGGACTGGCGCATGGGCCGGAGGATGGGGGGAGATGGGGGCGGGGGACAAGGCGGATTCGACCGCGGTGGCGGGTTACCCCTGGGTTCCCCTCGTTCCCCTCGTTCCCAATGTTAGCGAAGCGCTTTGGGAACGCCGGTTGCGGAGCAACTGACCCTTTTCCCCTACCGCTACCGGCTGCACTGCCTCAGCAGGCCGTGATGCGGAGATTCGGATCGATGTCCGCTGTCAGCATCGAGGACTCGCCACGCGCCAGTTTCAGCGCCGCGACGTAGCCGATCATCGCCGCATTGTCCGTGCAGAGCGCCGGCTCAGCCACGCGCAGGTCCAGACCGCGTGACGCGCAGGCGGCGCGGAGTTTTTCGCGCAGCCGCGTATTGCAACTCACCCCGCCGCTCACGGCGATGATCCGGCGTCCCGTGCCCTCGGCCGCGCGCAGTGTTTTTGCCACGAGCACATCGACGACGGCTTCCTGAAAAGAGGCGCACACGTCGGGAAGGCTGATGTCGCGGAGCTTCGGGATGAGGTAACGCACGGAGGTCTTCAGTCCGCTGAAGCTGAAATCCAAATCGTCCGAGTGAAGCATGCTGCGGGGAAAATCGACGCGCGAGGGATCACCGCCTGTCGCGATGCGGTTCACGTTCGGCCCGCCGGGGTACGGGAGGCCGAGCAGCTTTCCCACTTTGTCGAAGGCCTCGCCCGCCGCGTCGTCCTGCGTCTGTCCGAGGAGGCGGTATTTTCCAAAAGCCTCGATCTCGATGAGCAGCGTGTGCCCGCCGCTGACGATGAGCGCGACGGCGGGCGGGATTTCCGCCGCGCCAAAGAACGGCGAGAGCAGATGCCCTTCGAGATGGTTGATCGCGAGCCACGGCTTGCGGCGCGCCACGGCGAGCCCTTTCGCCACCGAGGTGCCGATCATCAGTGAACTCGCCAGCCCCGGCCCGCTCGTCGCGGCAAAGGCCCCCACGTCCTCCATCCGCACGCCCGCCGCCGCGAGCGCGCGCGCGATCACCGGCTTGAGCGCGCGGAGATGGCTGCGCGACGCGACCTCGGGCACCACGCCGCCAAACTCCGCGTGGATGGCGATCTGGGACGCGACCTCGCCCGCGAGCAATTCCGCGCCACGCAGAACTGCCGCAGCGGTTTCATCGCACGACGTTTCGACCGCGAGGACGATCCGTCCGGTCACTTCTTCACCGACTTCGCCGGCTCGCCCGTCTTCTCGGCGTAGATCATCACGCCTTTCAGCGCATCGACCGCACGCTCGAGCTGCGTGTCGTGGAAATTTGCCAGATCCTTCCGCTCCTGCTCGGTGAACGCGTCCTCGCGGCGCTGAAGCATGAGCATGCGCTCCTGATCAGATGTGAGGGTGGCGCGAATCGTCGGCGAGACGCCGTGCTCGTGGATGACCGTGTGGCTGGGCGTGTAGTACTTCGCCGTCGTGAGGCGCATCGCCGAGCCATCCTGGAGCTGAATGACGCTCTGGACCGAGCCTTTTCCAAACGTCGTCTCGCCCACGAGGATCGCGCGGTTCAGGTCCTTCAGCGCGCCCGCCACGATCTCCGATCCACTCGCCGAGCCGGTATTCGTCAGGATCGCGAGCGGATAGCGCGAACGCGGCTTGGTGGTGTCCGCGGTGCGGTAGGAGCGGATCTGCGAGGCCACGCGGCCCTCGGTGGAAACGACCAGCGTTTTCGGCGGGAGAAACTGGCCCGCGACATCGACGGCGGAATTGAGCAGGCCGCCGGGGTTGTAGCGCAGATCCAGCACGAGCGCCTGCATGCCCTGCTTTTCCATCTCGTCGAGCTTCCTGCCGAGGTCTTCCGCCGTCGGCACGTTGAACTGCGTGATGCGGGCGTAGCCGATCTTGAATTCCCCGCCCAGGTCCGCGGGAAGGATCTTCGCGTCCTTCACGCTGGCGACCTTGATGTTCTCCCGCACCATTGCAAAATCCTTAATCTCCTTTGTCGCAGGACGCAGGATGGTCAGCGTCACCTTTTTCCCCGCCTCGCCCCGGAGCAGGTTGATCGCCTCGTTCAGGTCCATCCTCTCCGTCGGTGTGCCGTCGATTTTGATGATCTGGTCGTTCGGCAGCAGCCCGGCCCGGAACCCAGGCGTGTCCTCCATCGGCGAGACGATGATGAGCGCGCCCTCCCGCTGCGAGACGACCACGCCGAGCCCGCCGAAGCGGCTGTTTGTGTCGTCCTGCATGCCTTTGAAATCCTTCGGCTCCATGAACTGCGAATGCGGGTCGAGACTGCTGAGCATGCCCCGCATCGCCGCGTGCGTGAGCTCCTCGTAGCTGACTTTTTTCTCGTCCACGTAGTCCTGCCGGACGAGCTGCATCGCCCGCGCAAATACGGCGATGCTCGCGTAGCCCGAGTCGTCCTTTTCCTGCGCCGCCACCGCCTGATAGACGCGGAGACCGACCGCGACGTTGAAGACCACCAGGACGACGAGGAGACTTTGCAAAAGCCGCTTTTTCATGGCCGGGAAACTAGCACGCACCCCCGCTTTGTAAATGCACCCGCATCGCGCGCGGCGCATCAGCCGTTCAGGCCGCGTCCTTGTCCTGCTTCTTGCGGATGAGCGGTGGCTTTTTGCCTTCGACCACCGCGCGATTGATCGTCACGTCGGAAATGTCCTCGCGGCTCGGGACCTCGTACATGAGGTCGAGCATGATGCGCTCGAGCATCGAGCGCAGCGCCCGGGCGCCCGTGCCCTTGGTGACGGCCTGCTCGGCGAGGGCCCGGAGCGCGTCCTTGGTGACGTTGAGGTTCACGCCTTCGAGCGCGAGCAGCTTGGTGAACTGTTTGATCATCGCGTTCTTCGTGTCCGTAAGGATCATCACCAGTTCGTCCTCAGAGAGCTGATCAAGCGCGGTGACGACGGGGAGACGGCCCACGAATTCCGGGATCATGCCGAACGAAAGAAGATCTTCCGGCTCGGTGAAGCGGATGGCTTCGCTCGACGGAACTTCTGCCTCGTTGGCCTCGTGGGCGGTGACTCCGAAGCCGAGGACTTTCTTGCCTAGCCGCTTCTGGATCATCTTGTCGAGGCCGACAAACGCGCCGCCGCAGATGAAGAGAATCTTTTCCGTGCTGACCTGGATGTATTCCTGATGAGGATGCTTGCGTCCGCCCTGCGGCGGAACGTTGCAGGTGGTGCCTTCGAGGATTTTCAGGAGCGCCTGCTGCACGCCTTCGCCGCTGACGTCGCGGGTGATTGAGACGTTGTCGGTCTTGCGGCCGATCTTGTCGATTTCGTCGATGTAAACGATTCCGATCTCGGCGCGTTTCACGTCGTAATCACTCGCCTGGAGCAGGCGCAGGATGATGTTTTCCACGTCCTCTCCCACGTAGCCGGCCTCGGTCAGTGTGGTCGCGTCAGCTATGGTAAAAGGCACGTCGATGACCCGGGCGAGGGTGCGGGCGAGGAGGGTCTTTCCACTGCCGGTCGGCCCGATGAGGAGGACGTTGCTTTTCTCGATCTCGACATCGCCAAGCGGATCCATCTGGACGGCGCCACCGGTCGCCCCGGCACCGTTGTGGAGGATGCGCTTGTAGTGGTTGTGAACCGCTACGCTGAGGGTCTTCTTCGCACGGTCCTGGCCGATGACGAACTGGTCGAGCTGCCGCCGGATTTCCATCGGCTTCGGCACCCGGAGCGTCGTGGACTGCCTGCGCGCGTCGTCGTTCAGCTCCTTGTCGAGGATGCCTTTGCAGACATTGATGCAACTGTCGCAAATATACACGCCCGGCCCGGCGATGAGCTTGCGAACCTCGGCATGACTCTTCCCGCAGAAGCTGCACATCGTGAGGTTGCTCGCTCTGGCCATGGTCTTTTTCCGGGGTTCTTAAAAAACGGTGCTTACGCGTCGGTCTTGTCAGCTAACGCCGTGCCTTCCAGCGCGCCGCTTTCGGCGCCGGGCAGTTCCTTGCGCGATTTCACGACTTCATCCACCAGACCGTAGGCCTTCGCCTCGTCGGCGCTCATGTAGTAGTCACGATCGGAGTCCGCCTTTACCTGCTCGTCGGTCTTGCCGGTATGCTTGGCGAGGATGTGGATGAGCCGCTTCTTCAGCTTGTACATGAACTCCACGGTCCGCTCGACATCGCTCGCCGTACCCTGCGCGCCGCCGCTGACCTGGTGGATCATGATGTCCGAGTTCGGCAGCGCGTAGCGTTTGCCTTTCGTGCCGGCGGCCAGGAGCACGGCGCCCATGCTGGCGGCCATGCCGATGCAGTAGGTATTCACCGCGCAGGTCATGAACTGCATGGTGTCGTAGATCGCGAGGCCGGCCGTCACGGAGCCGCCGGGGCTGTTGATATACATGCTCACGTCCTTTTTCCCGTCGTCCATTTGGAGAAAGAGGAGCTGGGCGATCACCGCATTCGCCACATGGTCGTCGATCGCCGTCCCGAGGAAAATGATCCGGTCCTTCAGCAGCCGGGAGTAAATGTCGTAGGACTGCTCCCGGTTGCCGCTTCGTTCGATGACGAAGGGCATCGGGTAGTAGTTGTTCTGCGGAGCGGTGATGCGGTGGTCGGGCTGGATGATCATGGAAAGGGGCTGGCGGGCTCGCTTTTAGGCTCCGGCCGGAATGGTCGTGACGCTAGCGGTCGAGGCGAGGAAATCAAGGACCTTGGCCGTCAGGATCTCCTCGGTGATCTGGTCGAGGGCGTTGCGCTTTTCGAGTTCCTTCAGGAGCTTCGCCGGCTTCATTTCGTAGCGCTGCGCGAGCTGGGCGATGCGGACATTGAACTCCTGCTGGGTCGGCTTGATGCCTTCCACCTCGGCGATGCGGAGCAGGACAAAGGTCCCCTTCAACTGCTCCCGCGCGTTCTGCGCGGCGGTGCCGAGGATCTGCTGCTCGTTCTCCTTCAGCACCTCGTCGGCGATGCCGCGCGACTGGTTTTCGCGTACGATGTCCGCCAGGATGCGGCGGGTCTGGGTGCGCACCATATCGACCGGCAGCTCGCATTCCACCTGCGAGAGGATCTGGCTCATGATCGCGGTGCGCTTGCCGCCCTCAGCGTCGGCGACCTTCTGGCGGCCGAGCTCCTCGCGGGCCATCTCGCGCAGCCCGGCAATCGTCTTCCCCTTCGCCACGGTGTCGGCAAAGGCGTCGTCCAGCGCCGGCAGCACCTTGTTCTTGATCTCCTTCAGCGTGACCACGTACTGGATTTTCTGCCCGCCCATCCCCTCGACGGGAAACTCCGCCGGCACATCGATGTCAAACGTCCGCGTCTCGCCCGGCTTTGCGCCCACGAGCGCCGCGGCGTAGCCCGGAAAGAACGCCTCAGGCGTCATGCGAATCCAGAAATCCTCATTGCCCGAGAGCGGCTTGCCGGCTTTCGGAAAAAGCTCATGCACCGGCTTGCCGTCGATGGTCCCGCGGTAGTCCACCACCACGTAGTCCTCCATCTGCGCGCCGCGATCCTCCGACAGATCCGTGAAGTCCGCCGCCTGCTCGCGCAAGTTCTCCAGCGACTCGTCGATCTCCGCCTCGGTCACCTCGGTGGATTTCATCGGCACGACCAGCCCCTTGTAGGACGGCAGCTCGAAATCGGGATGCGTGACCAGCGTCGCCGTGAACTTCATCGTCTTGTCCTCCGCGAACTCCACATCGTCGATCTGCGCCAGCGACAGCACGCGGATCTTCTTTTCCGAGATCGCCTCCCGGCACGACTCCGAGAGGAGCTTCTTCTCCAGTTCTTCCCGGATTTGCTTCTTAAACTTCTTCTCGATCACCGATTTCGGCGCCTTGCCCGCACGGTAGCCGGGGATCTTCGCAAACTTCGTGTAGTCGCCCGTCACCGCATCCCACACTTTGCTGACCTTTTCCGCCTCCAGTTCGATGCGGAGCGTGGTGATGCAGTTTGGCAGGTTTTCGACGACGACATTCATGGGTGGTGTGGGTGGTGCGGAGACGGTTTTTTAGAAAAGGGGTCGGAAAGATAGCGGCTCGCGCGAAAATGCAAACGAGGAAATCGCCCCGACAAATTCCGCCCGCCGGAGCGCCAGGATTGCGGGCATGGACGTGCTGGTTGACTGCGCGGGCAAACCCGACTGAGGTTCCCGCCCCAATCCTTTTAACGATGACACTTCACGGAAAATCCCTCATTGCCGGCCTGCCGCTCGAAGACGGCGCGCGCTCCTTTCACGCAGTCAGCCCGCTCGCGACTGAGACGCTGGAGCCCGCCTTTCACGAAGTCGGCGCCGACGAGGTGGAGCGCGCGCTTTTTCTCGCGGAGGATGCCTTCGCGGTCTTCGGACGCGCGCCCGCGGAGACGCGCGCGGCTTTTCTCGAAAAGATCGCAGCCGAAATCCTCATGCTCGGCGATGCGCTGCTCCAGCGCGCGCACATCGAGACGGGCCTGCCGATCGCGCGCCTCACCGGCGAGCGCGGGCGCACCGTGGGCCAGCTCCAGCTCTTCGCCGCGCTCGTGCGCGAGGGCTCATGGTGCGACGCGCGCATCGACACCGCGCTGCCCGACCGCCAGCCGCTACCCCGCCCCGACCTGCGCCGCGTGCTCGTCCCGCTCGGTCCGGTCGTCGTCTTCGGCTCCAGCAATTTCCCCCTCGCTTTCTCCGTCGCCGGCGGCGACACGGCGAGCGCGCTCGCGGCGGGCAATCCCGTGATCGTCAAAGCGCACCGCGCGCATCCCGGCACATCGGAGATGGTCGCCACAGCCGTCGCCCGCGCGGTGACGGCATGCGGTCTGCCGGGCGGCGTCTTCGCGATGCTCCACGGAAGCGGCGCAGAGATCGGCACCGCGCTCGTGCGGCATCCGCTCACGCGCGCCGCGGGCTTCACCGGCTCGCGCTACGCGGGCCGCGCTCTCTTCGACGCCGCCGCAGCGCGTCCCGACCCGATCCCCGTCTTCGCGGAGATGAGCAGCCTGAATCCGCTCTTCATCCTCCCCGGCGCGCTGCGCGAGCGCTCGGCGCAGATCGTGGAGGGGTTGAAAGCCTCGGTCACCATGGGCGTCGGCCAATTCTGCACAAAGCCGGGCCTCGTCTTCGGAATCGGCGGCGGGGAGTTTGAAAAGTTTGCGGGAGCTTTCGCCGCCGCGATGCGCAGCGCGCCGCCGGCCACGATGCTCCATCCCGGCATCTGCAACGCCTTTCACCACAGCCTCGAAACGATGGAGCGCGTGCCCGGCGTGGTCGCGCTCGCGATCAGCGACACGCCGCCCGACGCCTCGCAGACGCACGGCGAGCCCGTCGTCTTCGCCACGGACGCCGAAAATTTTCTCCGCCAGCCCGCGCTGCACGAGGAAGTCTTCGGCCCCTACACGCTGCTCGTCGATGCGCCCGGCTACTCCGACCTCACCCGCATCGCGCGCCGTCTGGAAGGCCAGCTCACCGCGACCATCCAAGGCACCGCCGAGGACATCGCGAACGCGGGCGAACTCCTCGCCGTCCTCCAGCGCAAAGTCGGCCGCATCGTCGTGAATGGCTTCCCCACCGGCGTCGAGGTCTCGCCCGCGATGCACCACGGCGGCCCGTATCCGGCCACCACGGACGAGCGTTTCACCAGCGTCGGCACCGCCGCCATCCAGCGTTTCGTGCGCCCGGTGTGTTTCCAAAACCTGCCCGCCGCCGCACTCCCGCCCGAGTTGCAGGACGCCAACCCGCGCGGCATCATGCGCCTGCTCAACGGCCAGCTCACGCGCGACGCGGTCGCCTGAACGCAGCGGTTGAAAAAACCGCGGTCATCCTGAGCGGAGCTTCGGCTTTGCGAAGCGCAGTCGAAGGACCCCGGCATACACGGGGCAGCACCGCACGTATCCGCCGGGGTCCTTCGACTGCGTTCCGTTCGCAAAGACGAACGGAACTCCGCTCAGGATGACACGCGTTGTTGGGTTCCCTGCTGCGGCCTACACCAGCCCGCTCAGCGTCCCGCTCGCGTCCTGAAACTTGCCCGTCTCGACGCCCATCTTCTGGATCATCGTCAGCAGCACGTTGGAAAGCGGCGGGTGCTTGGCTTCGTCATGCGCGATGTGCTGGCCGTGTTTCAGCCCCCACGCCGCGCCGCCCGCCACGAGCAGCGGGAGGTTTTTCGGAGAGTGATCGCCGGTCAGCCCGCTGTTCATGCCGGAACCGAAGACGACCATCGTGTGATCGAGCATCGTGCGCCCGCCTTCCTCGGTGGAGCGGAGGAAGGTGAAGAGCCGCTTGAGCCGATCGAGATGAAAGCGGTCGATGTTCGCGAGCTTCGCGAGATTGCCCGCGTCGCCGCCGTGGTGCGAAAGCTCGTGATGATTCTCCCCGCCGCCGCCGAATCCGCCCGCCTCGCGCGACCACTCGAAAGTGATGACGCGCGTCGTGTCCGTGACGAAGGACAGGTAGCTGAGTTCGAGCATAACATCGACCCACATCGGGCGGTCGTGACCGTCTCCGGCCTTGCTCGTGAGCTGAAGCCCGGCGGTTTCGATCTTCGGCTTCGGCACATCCACCCAGCCCACCTGCCGCTGCACGCGCTTCTCGGTTTCGCGGACGGAGCTGAGATACTCGTCGAGCTTCTGCTGGTCGGTGCGTCCGAGCTTTTTTTGCAGCGCCTGCGCCTCTCCGAGCACGTCGTCGAGGATGCTGCGCTTCTCCGCGTAACGGCGGAGCGTGGCCTCGCGCGAGCTGGCGTCGTCGGGGACGAAAAGGCGCTCGAAGAGCCGCTGCGGGCTGTTCTCCGCCGGGAGCGGCGTGCCGTTGCGGTCAAACGCGAGCGTGTGGCTGTGGAGTGCGCCGCCGGTCCCCGACTGGTCCGAAAGCTCAAGCGACGGGAAACGCGTCTGCGCGCCGATCGCCTCGGCGATGACCTGGTCAGCCGAAATCGAGTTCGTGTAGTCCTTCCCCGGCACCGCGCGCAGGTCCGCGCCGGTGAGCCACGTATCCGCGCCGGAGTGCCCGCCTTTCGCGTTCGGATGACCAAGCCCGGTCAGCACGGAAAAGTCCGCGCGCTCATCCTTGAGCACCTCCAGCGTCGGCGAAAGCTTGTAGCCGGCGCCGCTGTCGGCGGGCATCCACTCCTTGATGTTCACGCCATTCGGCACGTAGCAGAAAATGACGCGCGGCGTCGGTTTCGTGCCGGACTTCGCGACCGGCTTGTAAGTCGAGGGAGCAGCGTGCGCAGTGCGCGGCAGCATGGCCTCCAGCAGCGGCAGCGCGAGCGTGGCGCCGAGCCCGCGGAGCACGGTGCGACGGGCGAGCGGGGTGTGAAAGATCGGGTTCATGGGCGGCGGGATTGCGGGTTTAACGCAGAGGCGCAGAGACGCAGAATTGCGGCTCCGATGCCGGCTTCTGCGACTCTGCGCCTCTGCGTTTTCAAAAACATCTGGTGCATGTCTATTTCGTCGAAAAGCGATCCGACGTGACGATCGCGTAGATCAGCGAGCGCAGCGTGTAGCGGTTGCGCTTCATGAAATCGACCGACATGCGCACCGTCGGCCGGTCGGAAAAACCCAGCTCGCGGCCGAGCGCATACGTGAAGAGTTGCGTGGAGAGCGCGTTGAGAAACAGGTCCTCCTTTTTCAAAAGCGCCGCCTGCAAGCCCTCGACGCCGCTGAACTCCGTGCCGTCCGGCAGCTTCGACGTCGCGTCGATGACGGGGTCGTTTTTCTCGATGCGTCCGTTGTAGCCGTGACCCTCGCGGTCGCGCCATTCGCCGCAGGCGTTGAAGTTTTCCAGCGCGAAACCGAGCGGGTCGATCTTGTCGTGGCAGCGTGCGCAGGCGGGCTGCTCGCGGTGGATTTGCAGCCGCTGGCGCACGGTCGCCTTGTCCATGCCGGGCACCTTCGGCGGGATGTCGCCGGCATTCGCGAGCGGCAGGCCGGGATCCGAGCCGAGCAGCGTTTTCAGCACCCACACGCCGCGCGAGACGGGCGAGGTGCGCGTGCCGTTTGACGTGATGCTGTGGATCGACGCCTGCGTGACGAGTCCGCCGCGATGCGACTCCGGCGGCGCGGCCACGCGGCGGAACTGGTCGCCCTTCACGCCGGGGATTCCGTAGAAGCGCGCGAGGCGCTCGTTGATCGTGACGAAGCTGCTCTTGATGAGGTTGCGCGCGTCGAGGTCGAAGCGGAGCAACTCGCCGAAAAAGGATTCGGTTTCGCTGACGATCGAGGTTTCGAGATGCCGGTCATATTCGGGATAGAGATTCTTCGACGGCGGATTCGCGCCCACTTTCCGCAGCCCAAGCCACTGGCCGGTGAAGTTCTCGACGAGCGCCTCGCTCTTCCGGTCCGCGAGCATGCGCGTGAGCTGCTGGCCGAGCACGGCGGGCTTGAGCAGCTCGCCATTTGCCGCGAGGCGAAAGAGTTCGTCATCGGGCATCGACGACCAGAGGAAGTAGGAAAGCCGCGAGGCGAGTTCGTAGGCGTTCAGCTTCCGTAGCTGCGCGGTGGGCGCCTCGGGCTCGACGAGGTAGAGGAAATTCGGCGACGTGAGCACGGCGGTGAGCGGACGCTTGATCGCGTCGAGGAACGGCACGCTCTCGGCGCGCGCCTTATCAAACAGCGCCAGCTTCGGCTCCAGCTCGCCCGCCGTGAGCGGACGCCGGTAGGCGCGCGTCATGAAGCGGCTCAGCACCTCGCGCGCATATCCTTTCTCGTCCTTCTCCACGCTCTTCCCGGCGATCTCCGGCAGCACGCGCAGATGGCTGGGCGGCGGCCAGCTCGCGTGGATCGGGCCTTCGAGTTCGATCCAGTCGATGAGCAGCACGGGGCGGGCGAATTCATCGCGCCCCTGCATCCAGAAATTCTCCAGCACGCTCGGGACGCTGTAGGCGTACTCGAAGCCCACGCCCGCGCTCAGCTTCGAGAAATTCGCGCGCACTTCATACACCTTCGGCGCGGACTCGGGCGCATCGACATCCATCTCCGCGACCACGCGCGGCGTGCCGCCGAGGGTCTGCACCAGCTTCACGCGCGGCGCTCCGTAGTCATACATCCGGTGCGTCTCGAAATGCTTGATGTCGTTTTCGAGCTGCCTCTGCGCGCCGTCCTTTCTTCCGGGGTTCTTCGCGATCTCGTCGTCGCGCCTCTTTTCCAAAATCGCCCGCGCCGCTGCGACCACCTCCGCCCGCTTCGGCACGCGGCCCGCGGCGCGGAAGCGGATGACGTATTCGCCCTCCGCCGGCAGCTTGAAATCGCGGAAGCCGACGCCTTTGTCCCACGAGTTGTGATGAATGACGGTGAAGCCGTTCTCGGTCGGGTTCTTGCCGTCGTTGAGCAGGATGTTGTTCACGAGCGGCTTCGCGCCATCGGCGGCCGGCCACTCGCGCTTCACGCGGTAGCGGTCTCCGCCCTCGGTGTTTTCCTCCGGCTCGAAGCGCCATTTCAGCACCGCCGGCTGCGGCCCCTCAAAAAGCGCGCGGTCGAGAATCTGCCGCGCCGCGGCGTAATACAGCTCCATGTGCAGCGGCGAAACCGTGAGCGCCATGCCGATGTTGTCGAAGCCGCCCGCGGGTGGATCCTCGGGAAACTTTTCCGCGGGCTGAAAGTTCGCGCCCACGAGGTCGCGGACGGTGTTGTTGTATTCCGCGCGGTTCATCCGGCGCAGCACCACGCGCGTCGAGCGCTTCGCCACCTCGGCGCGACCCAGCTCGGCGGCGATCCAGTCGGCGAACGCGCCCGCGCGCTTCGGGTCCGGCTGCGGCTCCTTCTCCGGCGGCATCTCGTGGCTGTTGACGGTGTCCACGACCTCCGACCACTTCTCGACCGTCGCCGGATCGGCGAAATTATTCGGCAGCGTATCAAGCCGCAGATCGCCCTTTTGCTTCTCCGGCCCGTGGCAGTTCACGCAGTGCTCCTTGATGAACGGCTGTACGATTTTCGCAAAGCCCGCCGCATCCGCTGC
>JANOBH010000286.1:0-2526 GCA_031411535.1 Chthoniobacter sp.
GCGCTTCTGCTCAAACTCCTGCGCCTCGACGTAAATGTAGCGCTCCTCCTTCTTCAGCGATTTCAGCGCGCAGTTCCGGCAGACCGTGAAAAGCCACTGCGAAAGATGCCCCTCGATGGCCTCCTGCTCCTGCTTGTGCAGTCGCATGAAAGTCTCCTGCACCACGTCCCGCGCACGGTCGAGCGACTGCACGATGCTGATCGCATACTGGAGCAGCGGGCGCTCATAGCGTTCGAGCGCACTTTGCACCCAGGCAGCTTTCTTTTTTTCTTTTTTTCCAAACATGAGCGTCGGTTTCGTAGCGGGTTCGGGTGAGTTAACCCGCGCCCAAGGGATTTGCTGAAAAAACTTTGCACTATTTCCCCAGCCGCGCCCCCGGTTTCTTTTCGCGCGAAACTCCACGCGGAACCCGCGCCTGAGCCGCCCCCCGGGAGACTACCCCTTTTTCGCCGTGCTCTGGATGTAAATCTCGCGCAATTGCTTGAAGTCCACCTCCACCGGCGAGTGCGTCATCAGATCCGTGCCCCGGTTGTTCTTTGGGAACGCGATGACGTCGCGGATCGACTCCGCGCCGACGATCAGCATGACCAGCCGGTCCAGCCCGAGAGCGATGCCGCCGTGCGGCGGAGCGCCGAAGCTGAACGCGCGTAGCAGATGCGCAAACTTGAGCTGCTGGTCCTCCGGCGTGACGCCCAGCACCTCAAACATCCGCGCCTGCAAATCCTTCTCGTGAATCCGGATCGAACCGCCGCCCAGCTCGACGCCGTTGAGCACCACGTCGTAGGCGACCGCGCGCACCTTGCCAAACTCCCCCGCGTCGAGCAGCGCCATGTCCTCCGCCTTCGGGCGCGTGAACGGGTGATGCACCGCGACCCAATGATTGTCCTCCGGCGAAAACGCGAGCAGCGGAAAATCCACGACCCACAGAAAGTTGAGCTGATCCTTCGCCGCCGCCATCAGCCCGAGCAACTCCGCGCAGCGCAGCCGCACGCGCCCGAGCACTTCACACACGGCTTCGAGCTTCACGTCCGCGCCGAAGAAGAGCACGTCGCCTTCGACAAAGCCCATGCGCTCGGCGAGCGCCGCCTTTTCCGCGTCGCTGAAAAACTTCACAATCGGCGACTCCCACTCCCCGCCGACGCTCCATTTGATATACGCCAACCCTTTCGCGCCGAATTCCGTCTTCACCCACTCCTCCCATTTCTTGAGCTGCTCCTTGCTCAGCAGCGCCGCCGCGCCCTTCGCGTTCAGCGCCTTGATCACCCCGCCGCCATCCACCACCGAGCGGAAAACCTTGAACTGCGACTCCCCGAAAATGTCCGCCAGCTCCACCAGCTCCATCGCAAACCGCATATCCGGCTTATCCGAACCGAACCGGTTCATCGCATCCGCATACGACATCCGCGGAAACGGCACCGGGATTTCCACGCCCTTCGCTTCGCGGAAAATCCGCGCCAGCAGCCCCTCGATCAGCGTCTGGATCTCCACCTCCGTGATGAACGACGCCTCCACATCGATCTGCGTGAACTCCGGCTGCCGGTCCGCCCGCAAATCCTCATCGCGAAAACACCGGGCGATCTGGAAATACTTCTCCAGCCCCGCCACCTGCAGCAGTTGCTTGTACTGCTGCGGCGCCTGCGGCAGCGCGTAAAACGAACCCGGCGTCAGCCGCGACGGCACCAGGAAATCCCGCGCCCCCTCCGGCGTCGGGTTCGACAGGATCGGCGTCTCGATTTCCAAAAAGCCCGCGCCATCCAGAAAATCCCGCGTCGCCTTCACCACGCGATGCCGCAGCCGCAGATTGCGCTGCATCCGCGCCGTGCGCAGATCCAGATAGCGGTATTGCAGGCGCAGATCCTCATTCACGCTCGGGTCATCCAGCGGGAAGGGCGGCACGTCCGCCTTGTTCAGCACCTTCAGCTCGCTCGCGATGATCTCCACCGCCCCCGTCGCCAGCTTCGCATTCTCCGACCCCGCGAGCCGCGCGGCCACCGTGCCGGTGATTTGGATCACGTCCTCGCTGCGCAGCCCGTGCGACGTTTCCGCCACCTGCGGATGCTCCTCCGGGCGGAAGACCACCTGCGTGAGACCCTCGCGATCGCGCAGGTCGATGAAGATGACGCCGCCGTGATCGCGCCGCGAATTCACCCACCCCGCAAGCGTGACGGTCTGGCCGATGTCGGAAGGGCGGAGCTGCTGGCAATGATGGGTGCGGTACATAAAAAATTAAGGGGCGCGGAATGTAGCTGGAAAGTGCGCGAGGGGGAGAAGAAAGTGCAAACTCGGACAATGCGCGTGCGACCACCGCCTCATGGGGCGCGCCGGTCTGCCGCATCCTGACAAAATCATCCCCTGCCTCCTCACGAACCAAACCACCAAACGTTCCCTTTTTCGCTGGATTCACATCCTCTTTGCCATGCCGGTATTCGGTTACATTTATGGTCCGCCTGAGGAAACCCTGCAATACCTCCCCTATTTTCGGTTCGTCTATTTTCCCGTAGTTGTACTCTCAGGACTGTTGATGTG
>JANOBH010000287.1:0-1730 GCA_031411535.1 Chthoniobacter sp.
AGCGGCATCGGCCTCCAGCCAGCGCGCGAGCAGCCGCTCCGTGCCTTCCGCGGTATCCGGGCCGGCGAGCCCCGCGCCGTCCTCCGCGATCTCGCGCCAGATGTTCACCTTGTCGGAGATCAGCACTGGCAGCCCGCTGGCCAGCGCCTCGGCCACGGCGATGCCGAAATTCTCCTGATGCGACGGCAGCGCGAAAACCTCCGCTGCAGCCAGCGCGCCCCATTTTTCCGCTCCATAGAGCGGGCCGGTGAAAGTGACTGGCAGCCCGTCCGCGAGCGCCCGGAGCCGGGTGGCAAAGGCGTCATCCGCGCACGGCCCGGCGAGCACGAGATGCAGCGGCGGCGCGATCTTCCGAAACGCCGCGATGAGCAGATCGCAGCCCTTCTTTTCATGCAGCCGCCCGAGGAAAAGCAGCAGCCTCTCGCCGCGCAGCGCGGGAAAGCGCGCGAGGAATTTCTCCCGCGCCGCATCCGCAGGAAACGGCGGCGCGGTCGTCCCGAGCGGCACGATTTCCTCGCGCCGCGCCAGCCACGGCGAGAAAGTCGTACGCCCGAGCCGCCGCTCCTCCTCGCACGTGAAAACCACCGCCGCCGCATCGCGCACCACGCGGTGCTCGACTGCGCGCCAGTAGAGCGCCTTCCGCGCGTGCTTCGCAGGCCAGGCCTCGCGATGCGACGGATCGAGCATCCCGTGGGGGAAGATGAAATACGGCGTGCCGCTCCCTCGCAGCGCCCGCCAAGTCCCAGCGCCCGGCCACTGCCACAGCCCGTGGACGAAGACCCCGCCAAAACCGCCCGCCCGCTCGCGCAGCCAGTGGCCGAGCTTTGGCGTCCAGCCGTAGCCGCCACGCCCGGCCAGCGCATGCACGGGCACCGTCCACTCCGCGAGCCACGGCGCATCCGGCGCGTCGAGCGTCGCGACCTCCACGCTCCCACCTGCCGCCGCGTGCGCGGCGCAGAGCAGGCGCACCACTTCCACCGGCCCGCCGTCGGCGGGATTCAGCGAGCGGATGACATGGAGGAGCGGCGCGTGGGTCGCCATAGAGGGCGGCGAGCCAAGCAGATCGCCCGGAGAAAACCAGCCGTTCCGCAGCACGCTCACGCGCGCGGATGCGCGTCGTCGTAGGCTTTTTTCAGACGCTCGGTGGTGACGTGCGTATAGATCTGCGTGGTGGAAAGGCTCGCGTGGCCGAGCAGCGACTGGACGCTGCGCAGGTCCGCGCCGGCATCCAGCAGATGGGTGGCAAAGCTGTGCCGCAGCTTGTGCGGGCTGACCCCGACCGGGATGCTCGTGTGCGGCAGGTAGCGCCGCAGCACCAGCCACACATTTCCCGGCGTGATGCGTTTTCGCACCTTGCTGAGAAAGAGCGGCCCCGCCTCCACGCGCGCCTCGTGCCGGTAGCGCTGGATGGCCTCCAGGGCGGGCACGCCGACCGGGACGACGCGCTCCTTCCGCCCCTTGCCGAGCACGCGCACGCTTTCGGAAAAGACGTCCACGTCCTTCACATCGAGCGCCACGAGTTCCGCGAGGCGCAGGCCGCTGCTGTAGAAAAGCTCGAGGATCGCCGCATCGCGCGCGGGCATCCAGAGCGGCGCCTGCGGCTGCTTTTCCACGCGCAGCGGCGCGGAGAGCAGCTCGTCGATCTGCGTGGGCGTGAGGAAAAGCGGGAGCTTCTTTTCCAGTTTCGGGAGTTGCACGTCCGCGAGCGGATTCGAGCGCAGGCCGTGGCG
>JANOBH010000288.1:0-3644 GCA_031411535.1 Chthoniobacter sp.
CGATCTACACCCCGCTGTTGCGCGCCGCGATTGCGAGCCGCGCGCTCGTCGCCACGGGCGCAGTCGTGCTCGTTGCGCTCAGCTTGCTCGTCGCGTCGAAGATGGGCAGCGAGTTCATCCCGAATCTCGACGAAGGCGACCTTGCGGTGCATTCGCTCCGCATCCCCGGCACCAGCCTCACGCAGGCCATCGACATGCAAAATGCGGTGCAAAAGAAGTTCCTCGAATTCCCGGAAGTGAAGGAAACCTTCGCGAAAATCGGCACCGCCGAAGTCGCCACCGACCCGATGCCTCCGAGCGTCGCGGATGGATTCGTGATGATCAAACCGCGCTCGCAGTGGCCCGATCCGAAACGCAACAAGACCGAACTCGTCAACGCCATGTCGGCGAAAATGGAGGCGGAGGTGCCCGGCACGAAGTTCGAGTTTCTCCAGCCGATCCAGATGCGCTTCAACGAACTGATTGCCGGCGTGCGCAGCGACGTGGCGGTGAAGGTCTTCGGCGACGACCTCGATGAACTCATGGGCGTGGGCAAGCAGATCGGCAAAGTGCTCGGCTCCATCCCCGGCGCGGAAGACGTGGGCGTCGAGCAAATCACCGGCCTGCCGCTGCTCACGATCAATATGAACCGCAAGGCGATGGCGCGCTTCGGTCTGAATGTGGCCGACGTGCAGGAGACGATCCAAATCGCCATCGGTGGCAAGGAAGCGGGCGAAGTCTTCGAGGGCGACCGCCGCCATCCGTTGCTCGTCCGTCTGCCGGAAAAACTGCGCACCAATCTCGACGCGCTCAAACGCATCCCCATCGAAATTCCGCAGCGCAAGAAAAGCGGCTCCGACATCAAAAAGGTGAGCCTCGACGACGGCGGCGGAATGCCCTCCTTCGTGCCGCTCGGGGAAATCGTGAGTTTCGACATCGCGCCCGGCCCGAACCAGATCAGCCGCGAGAACGGCAAACGCCGCGTCGTCGTCACCGCGAATGTGCGCGGGCGCGACCTCGGCTCCTTCGTCGCGGAAGCCCAGCAGCGGATGGAAGCCGTCGAAATCCCCACCGGCTACTGGATGACCTGGGGCGGCACTTTCGAGCAACTCCTCTCCGCCACGAAGCGGCTCCAGATCGTCGTGCCGCTCTCGTTGCTGCTCATCTTCATGCTGCTCTTCATGGCCTTCGGCAATGTGAAGGACGCGCTGCTCGTCTTCTCCGGCGTGCCGCTCGCGCTCACCGGCGGCATCGCCGCGCTGTGGCTGCGCGACATTCCGCTCTCCATCACCGCCGGCGTCGGCTTCATCGCGCTCAGCGGCGTCGCCGTGCTCAACGGCCTCGTGATGATCACCTTCATCAACAACCTCCGCCAGTCCGGCACGCCGCTCGCCGACGCGGTCTTCAACGGCTCGCTCACGCGCCTGCGCCCCGTGCTGATGACCGCGCTCGTCGCCGCGCTCGGCTTCGTCCCGATGGCCATCGCCACCGGCACCGGCGCGGAAGTGCAGCGCCCGCTCGCGACCGTCGTCATCGGCGGCATCCTCAGTTCCACCGCGCTAACGTTGCTCGTCCTGCCGGCCCTCTACCGGATATTCCACCGGGAGAAGAACGGCGAATCCGCGCCCGCCGCCGCGCCTCAAGCCGCCTCCTGAAACGACCGACGAACATGAAAGCCAAACTCATCACCTTCCTCGCCGTCCTCGCCCAAGCAGTTGCCGCGTATGGCCATGGCGACATCGAAATCGGTCCGAAAGGTGGACGCATCCTCGAATTTAGCGAGGATGCGACGACGCTCGGCGAAGTGAGAATCAAGGACGGCAAATTCCAAATCGAGGTGCTCGACAAGGACATGAAACCGGTCCCCCTCGCGGATCAGGAACTCACCGTGACGAGCGCCGATCGCGCCAAGCCGGAGAAGCTCACGGTCGAAAGGAAGGACGGAAAATACTTCGTCGCACCGACGGTAAAGTCCGGCGAGTGGGTGATTTTCCGCTTCAAAAAGGACGCCAGAGCCAAACCCTTCACCGCCCGTCTCCACTACGACGCCGCCTTGAGCACCGATGGCAAAACGCCGAACTGGCTGCACGCGCACTGAAAATGAAAAGCGAGATCATCGCCCTCGTCGGCATCCCCGCTTTGGTGCTCTCCTTGCATCGGGGATTCGCAGAAGAAGCCGTGGGGCGGGCAGGATTCAAGAAGCCACTCGGAGTTGAAATCGAGACGGAGTTTTACGCCGGGAGACGCGGCTATCTGCACGGCGGTTTCGGTGTGATTGCGCCGCTCAGCGCGAAGCAAAAGCTCGGCATCGTCGGCCACTTCGTCCGCGAACAAACCGGCGGCGAAATCTTCCCATCGCTCGGCGCGGAGTTTGTTCACGACTTGGGCGATGGGTTCGAGTTGGAAGCGTAGTCCTTCGGCTACTTCCCCGTGGAAAAGCAAGGCGCGTGGGCCGTCGGCTTGCGCGGCAGTCGGCGGTTCGCGTTTAACGACCACATTTCCATCTCACCGTTCTTCGGCCCTGCCTATGCGCGGGTGCGCGCTCTCGACGAAGCGACCGAATCACCGGTGAGCATCGGCCATCTCATGCTGCTGGGTGGCATCGCCGTCGAGGCGGGGCCGGTCGAGTTCACCGTGTTTGGCAGTCATTCGTTTTTCAGCCTCTATCCCGTGGGCTTGGAGACTCACGTGGACTTCGAGGAAATGACCCACTTCGCCGCCTACGAGGACAACGACGGCTTCGCGCGGAACACCGTGGGCGCGGAACTTTCTATTCGCCGAGCGATTGGCTCACGCTCACGGGCCGTTACGCGCGGATCCGGTATCAGGATGAGACACGGCACTCTTTCTCGTTCGCGCCGACGGTTAAACTCGGCGAGCACCTGGAAGTGTTTGCCGTCATCCAACTCCTCCGGGGAGCCGGGACGGACAACGATTACGTGATGACCGGCGCGGCGTTTTCGTTCTGAGCAATCACGCTGTTTTCAAAGTATGCCCGACTTCCTGAATGCACTGCAAAGCGGAGGCACGAGGCTCTGGCTGTTCATCCCGGCGGCCATCCTGCTCGGGGCCTTGCACGGGTTGGAGCCGGGACACTCGAAGACGATGATTGCGGCGTTCATCGTCGCCATTCGCGGCATGGTCGGGCAGGCCGTGTTGCTCGGTCTCTCGGCGGCGATTTCGCACTCGCTCATCATCTGGCTACTCGCCGCGCTGAGCGTGTAACACGCGCGGATTTACATGGCCTTCCCCGGTTGGCATGGTGTCGACACCCGGCATGGATGTTTTCTTTTGCCCAGACGGCGACCATTAACCCAGTATCACCGGATGAATAAATACATCCTCGCGCTGCTCAGCAGCCTCGCCCTCACCGCCGCCGCATTCGCACATGGCGAAGTCAGAGTCGGCCCCAATGGCGGCCGCATACTTGAGTTCTCAAAGAAAGAAACGATGCACGGCGAATTCACCATGAAGGACGGCAAATTCCACGTCGCCCTCCTGGACAAGGACATGAAGCCCGTCGCGCTCGGGTTGCAGACCCTCACCGCCAGCGGCGGCCCGACCAACAAGGCCGAAAAGCTCGCAGTGGAAAAAGCCGGCGGCAAATTCGTCGTCCCCGCCGTGAAGTCCGGCGAATGGCTGATCCTCCAATATAAGGACGCGCC
>JANOBH010000289.1:0-1875 GCA_031411535.1 Chthoniobacter sp.
GGGGCGGTACCCCTGTCCACGCCCCCGGGGTTTCCGGGGCTAACGCCCCCTTCATGGCGGGGGCCCTCCGACTGCGCTGCGCCCGCCTTTCCGCCTCCGCTCCGCTCAGGATGACCCGCGAGTTTGGTCTTTAGACGTCTGCCAATTTTCCCCGATGCCCCTTCTTACCCGCACTGTCCGCAGCGTCGTCCTCGCCCTCGCGCGGAGCGTCGGCTCGAAGATCACCGATGCCGAGACCGGCCGCGTCATCGGGCGGGCGTTTCTGATTCCGTGGCGCGGAAAGATCGCCGTCATCGGACTCGATGCCGAGGTGAGGCCCGTTTTTCTCCCGCAGAAGCGGCTGACCTACTGGAAACAGGAGATCGGCTTTGCGCTGCATCAGCCGCCCGATTTTCCGCATGAAGCCCGTCCTCAATCTCCTCCTGACGCACCAGCCCCCTGAGGCCGTCGCTGCGATGGTGGAGTGGTGGAAACAGTGCGCACCGCCCGAGAACATCGTCCTCGCCTACGGCGGAAGCCGCGCGGATTTCGAGACGATCGCGCACCCCGCGAAAGTCTTTGTCGATGATCCGCGCCTGCGCACCCGCGACCACCAGCGGGAGCGGCAGAGCTACGGCGGAGTCTTCCGCGCCGCCGCCGGGTGGATGCGCGGGCGCGAGTTCAGCCACGTCCATTTCGCCGAGTACGACCACCTGCCGCTCGTCCCGGACCTGAACCAGCGCCAGCTCGCGCTGCTGGAGGCGGAGCGCGCGGACGTGCTCGGCCTCCACCTCCGCCAAGTCGGAGAAACCAACTGCGCGCACTACCTCTATCACGCCGCGGACCCGGAGTTCTTCGCGTTCTGGAAAAAGCTCACGTGCCGCCCCGATCCGCGCGTCGTCCTCAGCATGCTGGCCACCGGCTCATTCTGGACGCGCGAGGCCTTCGAGGCTGTCGCTGCCTGCCACGAGCCGCACCCGATGTACATCGAGATCTTCCTGCCCACCGCCGCGCATCATCTCGGCTTCCGCATCCGCGACCTCAGCTCGCAGATGCGCTTTGCACTCCACATCGGCGACTGGCTCCCGCGCCTCGCCGAAGCCCGCGCCGCCGGGGCGTGGGCCGTGCATCCGGCAAAGGGTGCGTGGGACGGCAGGCTGCGGGAGGAGCGAATGACGACCCCGGAGGGACGTGCTCCCGCGCGTCCCTGACTCTCGGCGGGGGCGAAGGAGGTCGCTCGCGTGCCCTGCCGCCTCGCGGCGCTCGCCCGGAGATCCGGGCCGTGCAGGAGCGCAGCCCTCCGGGGTTGGGACCGACGCTGCGCGTCAGTACGGCTTCGCGATCACGCGCCGCTCCGGATCGGTGGCGCCGGCGGCCCGGTAGATATTTCCCGGCGAGACCGACTTCAGCTCGTAGCCCTTGAGCACAAACTCGGGGTAGAAGCCATTGCTCGCCGGCTCATACACGCGCTGGCCGGAAAAGCTGCCGTAGAGCTTGTACTCGTAGTTGTTGTCGCTCCCGATTTTTCCCAGCTCGCGGTCGGGCGCGAGCTTGCCGTTTTCATTGAGCATCACCATCTGCGCAGTGCTCCACGGCTGGCCGGGGCTGCGCACCCAGCCCCAGAATTTGTAGTCCACCTTGTAGTAGCGCCGGCCGATGAAGTAGTTGCCGGCCGGCTCGACCCGGATCGCGTCGAGCATCGCCTGGCGGGCAGAGCCCTTCGGGTCGGCCGTGGCGCAGCCACCCAGGATGGCCAGGGATAAAACGAGCGGAAGCAGGGCGGCGATGCGGCGCAGGATCATGAGGCGGGATTTCAGGGCAGTTCGACTTTGGCGATGAATGGCGCGAGCCACTCGGCGAGCGCGTTCTCTTTGAGCGATTCGGGCTCGGGTAGCG
>JANOBH010000290.1:0-10249 GCA_031411535.1 Chthoniobacter sp.
CGCGAGCAGCTTCGGATGCCGCTCGGAGCGGAGCGCCTCATTGCTGAGGAAAAAGGAATCCGCCGAGACGATGATACTGCCGCGGCCAAAGCGGCGCTCGATGACGACTGGCTTTTCCGCGCAGCGGTAGAGTACGCGCCATTCGGAGTTGAGGTCTTTGAAGCAGAGCGCGGTGTGCCAGGTGAGCTTTGGTTCCAGCCCGGTCTTTTCGTCGGCGAGGACGGCCTCGCGGGCGAAGCTCTTCTCTTTGTCAGCCGGCAGGTAGTCGAAGGAGAAGCCCCAGCGTTTCGCGACCTCGGCGAAGCTGATCGCGGGGTTCGCGGGCGTTTCGTCCTCGTCGTCTTCCTTCTTCGCGTCTTCCCTCTTCTCGTCTTCCTTCTTCGCGTCGTCCTTTTTGGCGTCGGCGGGCTTCACTTCGGTGTCGGGCTTCGCGTCCTCCTCCGCCTTCTTCGCGCCGAGCTTCTTTCCGCGCGGCTTTTTCTTCTCCTCGCGGGCCTTCTCCTTCTTCAGGCGCTCCTCCTCGATCTCGCGCTTCTCCTGCTCGGGAATGGGCGCGGCTTCATGCGGAAAAAAGGTGAAGACGGCGCGGGTGCCGCCGAGGACGAGGCCGCTGAAGTCGCGCAGCTCGCGGTCCTCCCAAAATGCGCGGTGGGTGACGCCGGCATAGACGAGCGTGACGGGCCCGGCGGGCTTCAGCTTCGGCAGCGGGCGGAAATTGCGGGTCGCATCCACGCCGGGGAGCTGGTCGAGCGCTTCGTAAATTCCTTTCGCGCCGAGCGGGTCGGCGCGGAGCGTGGAGTAGGCGGGATAGACGTCGCCGCGCTCGAAGCGGAGGACGAAAAGGCGCGAGACGCCGTATGCAAAGGCGGCGGCGAGCAGGAGCGCGCAGACGAACGTGAGCAGCGGTTTCCTCAGCATGCGCGGATGCGGTCGAGGTTGCGGTTGAAGTCGCCGATGGTGTCGCGCGTGACCTCATGCTCGCCGTACCAGGCGCGCTCGAAGGCGTCGAGATTGTGGTCGAAAGCGGTGAGCAGCTCGGGGTTCGAGCGGGCGCGGCGCTGGAGCTCGCGGTCGTAGTCGTGGTTGGACTTGTGGCGCGCGAGGCGGATCAGTTCGCGGTGGCCGAGGTGGGCAAGGCTGGCGAGGTAGGAGGCGCGGAGGGAGAGGCGGAGCTGGCCGCTCTGCATCAGCTCGCGGGCGAGCTGAAGCCAGCCGTCCTCGGGGAGCTGGTCGGCGGTGACGTGCTCCTGCGTGAGGTCGGGCACGGGCGCGACGGGCTCGGCCTGCGCGTCGGTGACGGGGATGCGGCGCCGCGCGATCAGGACGATGAGGACGATCGCCGCGACGACGAGCAGGACGATGGTGATGAGCCGCACATTGCTGAACCAGCTCAGGAGACCGCCGGCGTCGATGGATGACGGGCGCTTGTTGGGAAAAAGCCAGTCGCCGATCTTGCGCATCGTCCGTGCGAACCAGCGCTTGGTTTTCGCGACCGAGTCCTCGACCCAAGCGGCGAAGTCTTTGCGCAGCTTTCCGAGCCACGTCGAGTCATCGACCGGTGCCTGCCGGTCGCGCGGTGCGCGCCATGCGTATTCGCGGCGTTCGAGCACGTCGTCGAGCGACTGGCTCAGCTCGGTGGCGCTGACTTTCGGCTCCGCCTTCATCGCGGCATGGGCGGGTGTGGCGGTGAAGGCGGTGAGCAGGAGCAGGATGCCGGCGGCGAGTGCTGCGGTGCGGCGCACGGACTTGAGCTGCACCTCGAGATCGGCGCCTGTGCGCTGCGAGCTGCCGTAGAAGCAGCGGAGGACATTCACGGCCTTTCGCAGCGGATCGAGGCAGAGGTAGAGCGCGGCGAAGGATGCGGCGAAGAAGGTGGGATTGAGCAGGCCCATCGGGTGCTGGGTGAAGGCGTTCTCGACGCCGAAAAACATCTTCGCGAGCTGCGGCACGGAGAACATGGCGATGACGATATTCAGCCAGACGAAAAAGCCGAACCCGGTGAGCAGCGAGGTGGCGAGATGCGCCTGGAGCGGCCAGAGCAGGCACTGGCGGAAGGCCCGCTGGCACAGCGCCCACACGCCGTCCTCGTCGCCGTCGCCGAGGACGGTGACGTTTTGAAAAAAGGTGGCGGTCCAGACGTACGGAATCGTGAGGAGCATCGCGAGCGGGCGCAGGATGAGGCCCACCGGCTGGAGTGCGATTTGCGCGACGACGAGGCGGGCGACGCGGCCGGGCGTCCACTCCGGCGGATCGAGGAGGAGCAGCTCGGCGCGCAGCCGGCAGGTGAAGACGGCCTGCCAGCACTTCATCCAGAGCCACGCGAGCGCGAGCGCCGCGGAGGACTGGATGAGGCGCTGGTCCGCGTAGGCGCTGCGGCTCATGTCCGCAAGGAAGTAGAGCGCGCCTAGCATGCACGGGACGGTGCCGGTGAAGTACGCGAGCCACGCGGTGCCGGGCGCGGCGCGGAGCAGGCGCACGGCCTCCTCCATGAGGTCGCTGGCGGGCCGGCCGCTGCGCTGGAGTTCGCGGCGCTTCATGGTGCGGAGTCCTCGGAGCTATCGGAGAAATCCAACTGCCAGAGCGAGCCGTCGTGGACGGAATCCGGGAGCGCCAGCAGCATGCGGCCGATGGTGTAGAAGACGAACCACGCGAGGATCACGCCGCCGCCGCTTTGCACGACGGGCCAGAGATTCAGCCGGCGGCGGACGGGCTGCGCCGCGGTGTGCGCGACCTTTTTCAAACACGACGCGCAGATGACGCGCTCGTCGTGCTCGGTGATGCACTCGCGGCAGAAGAAAAAGCCGCACTCCAGGCAGCGCGCGATGGCTTCGCGTTCGCCGTGGTGGAGGCAGCGCTGGGAGGCGAGGGGCGCCATTTCAGGTGGGATTGGCACGGAGCGGCGGGGAAAAAGGCGAACGCTCAACGCTCAACGGAAGACCGCTCATGGTTGGTGGAGCGGCTCGGTGGCGCTTGCGGGCGGCGCGGAGATGCGCGCCGACTGGGCGGCTTCGATGAGCGGGGCGAGCTGGGCGAGGACGCGGCGGGCCTTGCGCAGGCGGGAGGGCGCGGCGAGCGGGTGCCAGCCGGAGGATGTCGTCTGGAGATGGCAGCGGCAGGTGGGGCCGAGGAGGGAATTGATCAGGAAGAGGAGGAGGAACACGAACGCGAACGGGGCGATCATCCCGGCGAAGATGTACATGAACATCCGCGTGTCCTGATTTCCAAAGTAAAGCAGCGCGCCGCAGACCGCGCCTCCGACGAGGCCGAGGATGCCGTGGGCGAGATTCCAGTAGAGCCGCACTTTGGTGCGCCGGATGACGATGGCGGCGATGTCTTTCAAAAAGAAGCGCCGGTAGCGCTCGTGGAAGAGGAGCGACTCGACTTCCAGCAGATGATCGTCGGCGAGCCACAGCCGGCCGATGCCGCTGAAGGCGAGGGCGCGGCCGGGCAGCTTGCGGTAGGCGGGCGCGGCGGGGTTCATCGGAAGGATCGCGTCCAGGTTGGGGAGTTCGTGATCAGGAGGAAAAATCCGGTGAGGACGGCGAGCTGGAGGACGCCGCAGATGAGGCCCACGACGGCGGCCCAGTGGCGGCGTCCGCGCGGGAGGCTGCCGGGGCGTTTCCAGCCATAGATCGCGCAGAAGATCGCCGCCGGGCCGGTGACGAAGAGACCAGGCCAGACGAAGGGGCTGACGAGCAGTGGGAGAAGGCCGGTGAGCAGCGCGGTGTCCGCCCACAGAAAGCGGCCGGCCACCAACTCGGGGAGTTTTTCGCCGCCGAGCCCGCTGCTGAGGCAGGTGGGGCAAAGGTGGCGGGTGCCGAGCGGCATGTCGCACACCGCGCAGATGAAGCGCCCGCAGCGGTCGCAGCTCAGCGCGGCGCGGTTCTCCGGGTGGAAAAAGCACACGGCCTCGCCGTCGGCGGCGTGGTCCGCGAGGCTGGGGCCGACGGGTTCCGGATTCCAAAACGCGGGGAAAAGCCCGCCGGTCAGCCGGGCGCGGCACTGCGGGCAGGCGGTGTCGCTTTCGCGCGCCAGCGCATCCGCCGGGAGGGCGAAACCGCAGTCGGGACACGCGACGACTGGAGGTGAAAATGACGCGGGGGCGGACATGCGTTTTGCGTTTTACTCGCTTGCGGGGTTCATCTTCACTGCGGATTCGCGTCGCATAGAGCGGCGGAAACTAGAAGACCGAAACCCTCAGAACAAGACGCAACATGAATTGGTACTACGATCAAGGCGGACAACGCCAGGGACCCATCGATGAATCCGAGCTCGACCGCCTGGTCGCCAGCGGCACGGTGCGCCCGGAGACGCTCGTCTGGTGCGAGGGCATGGCAAACTGGACGCCGCTAAAGGACGCGCGCCCAGCCGGCGGCGCGGCTCCGGCCGGCGCGGCCGCGGGAGCCCCCGATGGGTGGATCCGCTGCACGGCGACGGGCCGGTATTTCCCGCCGTCACAGATCGTGTATCTCGACGGCAAACCGTACTCGGCCGAGGCCAAGCCGGGCATCGTGCAGGGCGTGATGCAGGGCGGGGCGCTGCCGACCGGCATGGATGACGAACGCACCGGGCCGGCGTGGGAGCAGCGCGCGGAACTCGGGTTTTTCCCGGCGATCTGGCAGACGATGAAAGGCGTGCTGATCGATCCAGTCCGCACCTTTGCCACCATGAAACGCGAGGGCGGAGTCGGCGCACCGCTCGGCTACCATGTGCTGCTCGGGTCGGTCGGCGGCATCGCCTCGATTTTTTACCAGGTCGTCCTCCAGATGGGCACGATGTCCTCGATGCCGCCGGAAGTGCGGGAGAAAATGCTCACCGCCGTGGGCGGAGTGGGCGCGGGCATTGCGATTCTCCTGGTGATCGCGCTCTTCGCCATGCCGCTGCTGATGGTGATCAGCACATTCATCAGCGCCGGCATCATGCACCTCTCGCTGATGATCTGCAGCGGAGCGAAGCAGCCGTTTGAGACGACATTCCGCGCTTACTGCTACGCATCGGGCTCGGGCGCGCTGTTTCAGCTCATCCCGGTTTGCGGCGCTTACATCGGCGGTCTGTGGTCGCTGGTGTGCATGTGCATCGGCATGGCAAAGGCGCACGAGATCGGGACGGGCCGAGCGGTGTGCGCGGTGCTGCTGCCGACCGTCGTGTGCTGCGTGATCGTCGCGGTGCTGTTCTTCGCGTTTTTCGGGATGATCATGAGCGCGCAGGGGATGAACCACTGACCGCCGGCGGCGGCGCACCGGCATGAACTGGCGGCGGCTGCGACCCGGCGAACTCGACCACGAGGCGGTGTGGCTCGGCGTCTCGCTGGTGAGCCTCGCGCTCGCGTGGCTCTGGCTGCGGCTCGGCCTGCCGCTGATGCGCTGTCCTTTCCACGAGGTGACTGGCTGCGCGTGCCCGACCTGCGGGGTCACGCGCTGCGTGCGGTTCGCGCTCGGCGGGGATTTCGGCGCGGCGTTCTGGATGAATCCGCTCGCGCTCATCGCACTCGGCGCGACGGCGCTCTACGACGGCTACGCGGCGACCGTGCTCGCGCTGCGTCTGCCGCGCGTGCGTCTCGACACATGGCCGGCATGGGTCGGGAAAAGTGCGCGCATCGCCGCGGTGGCGGTGATCGCCGCGAACTGGGCGTGGCTGGTGTGGCGCGGGGTGTGACGCGCTACCGCCCGCGCAAAAGCTCGCGGACCTGCGCGGCGGTGCCTTCGATGGCATTGAGCGAGCGGAGGCGGCCGTGGGCGTCGATGAGCCAGACGGTGGGGAGCGCATTGATGCCGAGGCTGCGCACGAGCGGGCCTTCCCATCCCTTGCCGTCAAAGGCCACGGGCCAGGTCAGCGCGCGGGATTTCATCACGGCTGCGAGGTGTTCGCTCTTTTCATCCAGGCTGACGCCGAGCACCTGCACGCTGCCGGGTGGGAGCTCCGCCACGGCCTGCTGCACACTGGCGACGGCGGCCAGCGACGGCGGCGAGGGCGCCGCGAAAAACACCACGATCACTGGCTTTCCGGCGAGGTCCGCAAGCCGGATCTCGCGCCCCTGGACGGAGGTAAAGGCGAGCGGCACCTCGCCGCCGAGCAGGCGCACGCGCCGGAGGTCGTCGGCGATGCGGCCCTTGATCTCGGCGTCGGTGGCGAGCGGCTGGGCGTCGTCGAGCAGCGCCTCCTTCACCTTTGGCTGCGCGTCGAAAAGGGTGGCGACTTCCGTGAGCAGCGCGGCGAGGCGGCGGTCCGCCGGATACGCCGCCTGAAATTTCCGGGCGGCGGCCAGCAGCTCCTCGCGCCGCGCCGGAGTCACCTGGCGGAGGTCGCGCATGAGGCGGGAAACTTTCGCGAAATCCAGCTCGACACGCTGCGCGGGGGTCGCGGTCTTCTCCAGATCGTCGAGCAGCTTTTTGCCCGCGGCGCGCAGCTTGTCGGACTGCTCGAAATCCCCGCGGATTTGCAGCAGCCGCGCCAGCCGCAGCCGCGTTTCAAAAATCCGCGCATCGTCCGGGTGCGCGGCGAGAAAGGCGCGGAGGGCGCGCTCCTGCTTCGCGAGATGCGCGACCACCAGACCGCGCGCGGCGTCCGCCGTCTGCGCCTGCTCCTGCGGCCCGGCGTCGAGTGCCGTGATCGCTTTCCAATCCGTGTCGGCGTCGGCTGCGCTGGCGGCGGAAACGCCCAGCGCGAATAGGATCCCAAGACGGCAAAACAAGCGGGGCGTTTTCATTTTTTGTTCACGGGGATGATCGTCGCGAAGACGGGGCGGTGGTCGCTCGCCTCGCTCCAAAAGTCCGAGCGATAGACGCGGGCGGAGCCGGGCACGACTTCGCGGACGAGACCGGGGCTGACGAAAAGATAGTCGATGCGGGAATAGACGTCGGCGGTTTTCCAATAATGCGTCCAGCGGTCGCCGAGGTCGTCCTTGGCGGGGAGGTCGTCGAGATAGGCCGGGGTGCCGCGGATGCCGCGGATCTCGGCAAACACGGGCTGCTCCTTCGTGTCATTGAAATCGCCGTAGCAAACGAGGTTCACCGCCGGATCGGCACCGAGGATTTTCTCCAGATGCCGCCGCATCTGCTGCGCCTCGTGGCGCCGCACCAGCGCCTCGCCTTCGGTGATGGCGAGTTTCGATTTCAGATGCGCGCCGACCATGCGGAGCTGGTAGCCGGGGGCGACCTGGATGGTCACATCGAGGATGCCGCGCCGCACCTTTTCCGGCTGGCCGTTGAGCTCAAACGGTACGTCCGCCTGCGAGTTGCGAGCGACGATCGGAAACCGGCTGACGAGTGCGAGATGCCGGTCAGGGTCGGCGGCCTGGACGTACTCCGAATCGACGTAGCCGAGGCCGGCGTCGGCGAGCCGTTTCTTGAAATCCTCGAAGCGCTCCGGCGAGCCCATTTCGCACACGCCGAGAATGTCGGGCTGAATCTCCTTCACGATGCGGATCACCGCCGCGATGGCCTTCTCCGTCTTGGGTTTTCCGCGCGGTTTTCCGCCCTCCGCTGCCGGTTCGGCGGCGAGATAGTTTTCGAGATTGTAGGTCGCGACGACGATCTGCTTCGGCTCCGCCGAAACGTGCGGCCGCAGCGCGAGGATGACGGCGAGCAGCAGCCACGCGGGGGATTTCATCGGGCAGAAATAGAAAAGGCCCGCCGGGTGAAGGCGAGCCCTTTCCAAGAGAGTGGTGGGAAACGCGGCCTAGATGACCGTCGTGTGCGAGTCCTGGTTTTTCGTCTCCTTGGCGACATCCGCCTTGTGCTCGTCGAGCCGCTCGGGCTCGGAAGACGGGGGGCGGGTGATCTCGTTGTGGACTTCGTCCTTGGCCTTGGAGAATTCGCGGACCGCCTGACCCATGCCGCGCGCAAGTTCAGGGAGTTTCTTGGCGCCGAAAAGCAGCAGGACGATGATCAAGATCATGATCCCATCCGGGCCGGCGAGATTCGGTAGGAAGGCGATATTCATATGCGATTGGGGATGTGAGTTGAACTAACACCGGCAGCCGGAAGTTGGCAACGGTCATTCTGGAAACCGGGGGCGGGCGGATTTGTTAGGCGGCGAGCTACTTCGCCGGCAAAAGCGCGGCGGCTTCCTGCGGGCTCGGGAGGCCCCAGGCTTTCCATTTCGCCTCGTACTCGGCGCGCGGGAGGAGCGCGTAGTGCGGATGCTGGTCGGCCCGGAGCCAGCGGATGAGTTTCACGAGATTTTCCTCCGCCATGGTGGTGCAGCCGGCGCTCGGGCGCGCCGGGCCGCGGCGGATGTGAAAGAAGATGGCGCTGCCCGCTCCGGCCACAGGCGGGTCGGAGTTGTGGCGGATCTCGACGAGCCAGCGGTAGGCAAAATCGCCGTGCCGCATCTTCTGCTTCTCGAACCACGGCGGCGGGTTCGCGGGATCGACGGTGACGTGCCGGTTGTAGTCGGGTGAGGTCACGTCATCGACCCATGCGTCGCCGGAGCCGACGGTGCGAAAGGGATACTTCGCCCCGGCCGGCAGCGCGGCGTCATACGTGTAGATCTTGCCGATGCGGAAGACGCCGCTCGGCGCGCGGCCGTCGCGCTCCTGCTTGTGCGCGCCGGGCTCACCGGTGCCGAGGACGCCGCGGCCCCAGACGAGCCCGCTCTTGCCGTAGAGCACCGGCCACGCGGCTCCCGATGCGGCCCACACGCCGTCTTTTCGCTCGAAAAGCTGCAGCCGTCCGGTCGTCGAATCCCACGACGGCGCCACGCTCACGATGAGCTGCCGCACGCCGTCGAGCTCGCCCGCGAAGGCGCCCGCCGCGACGAGCAATGCCACGATAGCGAGGCCGAGGCCGCGCTTGCGGGTGCGGATTCTCTTTCCCATCATCGCCCGCTTGAAAAAGCTTCCGCGTTCCGTTGCCGTCGTTGTCATCATAGCGGCGGTGTTTCTCGTGTACGCCCCTGCGCTGCGCAACGGTTTTGTCTGGGACGACACCGCACTCTGCCTCCGCGATCCGCTCATCCGTAGCTGGCAGCTCATCCCGGAGGGTTTCCGCCACTTTCTCTTCCTCGACGCCACGGCCTCGAATTTCTACCGCCCCCTCCAGCGGCTGACCTTCACCGCGGACTACCAGCTTTACTCATTTGCCAATCCGTCGGGCTGGCATCTCACGAGCATCGCCATCCATGCTGCGGCGGCCGTGGCGCTGTGGGCGCTGCTCCGCCGGCTGAGCGGCGCGGTGGGAAAGAACGCGCTGTCCGCCGAGGTGCGCGACCGCCTGGCGCTCGGCGCCGCGGTCGTCTGGGCGATCCACCCGCTGCACACCTCCGCAATCACCTACATCGCGGGGCGGGCCGATCCGCTGGCGGCGTTGTGCGGCTTCAGCGGGCTGGCGCTGGGGCTGGCGAGCCTGGAAAACGGCCGGCGCGCACAGCTCGCGGCGCTGGGCGCGGCGGCGTGCTTTTTCGGCGCGCTGCTCTCGAAGGAAAGCGGCGTGGCGGCGCTGCTGATCTGGTTCCTCATCCTCGCGTGGCGGCGGGAGGCGTGGCGGGTCTGGGGAAAATGGCTCGCGCTTTCCGCAATCGTCCTCGCCGGCTATGGCGCGCTGCGTTTCACCGCTGAGAAGACGCCTCCGCCTCCGCCGCCCGCGACACCCCTGGCGATCCGCCCGATCCTCGCCGCACGCGCCGTGGCGGAGTACGCCGCACTCACCGTGGCGCCGCTCGCACTGCACATGGAGCGCGACGTGAGCACGCGCCCGCAGGCCAGTGTGGAGGCGACACTGCGCAATGCCAGCAAACGCGAATACCAGACGCTGCTCGGCGTGGTGCTCATCCTCGGCCTCGCGGCCTGGTGGCGGCGCGCACAGCGGCTCGACGCCAATGCCGGGCTCGCGCTCGGGGCAGCCACGGTGGCGTATCTGCCGGTCAGCAATCTCTTCTCGCTGAATGCCACCGTCGCCGAGCACTGGCTCTACGTGCCGAGCGCGTTCCTCTTTCTCGCGGCGGCGCTTTCGCTCGGCAGGTTTCTTTGGGGAAACGCGGAGGCGCAGAGTCGCGGAGAAAGCGTCCGCGGCGCTCTGGCTCTGCGTTATTCCGTCCTCGTCGCTCTCGGGGTTTGGACCGCTTTTTTCGGCGCGCGCACTTTCGTGCGGCAGGAGGACTGGCGGGATCCGCGCACCTTCATCGAGCGCACCATCGCGCAGGGCGGCGACAGCCCGCGCATGCGCATGAATCTCGCCAACGTGGAGGCCGCTGCGGGCCGCACCGACCTCGCGCTGGCGCAGTATCGGGAGGCGCTGAAGCGTTCGCCCGA
>JANOBH010000291.1:0-9769 GCA_031411535.1 Chthoniobacter sp.
GGTTCCCCCCCGGGGGGGGGGGGGCGGGGCGGCGCGGCGCGGGGGCCCGCGCGGCGTGGGCCGGGGGGCCCCCGGGGGGCCCCACGCCCCCCGCCGCCCCCACGAGGCGCTCCGGCGCCCGGACTCCCGAACTTGTTTCACATTCTCCCCGCACGCATGCAGCGATCCCCATTTGATGATTCCAATTCGAGGAAAGATAACTCCCTGCAATCTCTCAGCCTTCGCGTTTCGGCGTCAAAATTCCTCTCGCTCCAACTGCATGGATACGGCTCGGAGCGGATGCCGAAAATGGGATTCCGACTCCACGCCGGAATTGGAAATAACTCGGTCGCCCTATTTCGAAGCCGCGGGCGCCGGCGCGGGTTTCGCGTCCAGATTCTTCGCGAGGTCGGCTGGGTCGAAGGCGACCTTTGCGCCGTCCGCTGGCACGTCGAGTTTTGCGGCCCAGAGGATGCCGTGGATGACGAGGCGGCGCTGGCTTTCCACCTGCCAGTTCCGGTGCAGATCGCAGCCGGTAAAGGCGAAGCTGCGTCCGCCGTTCGCGCGCTCAAAAGCCCACGCGACCGTCTCCGCGCGGCCCGTGTGCGACTTCGCGTCGTCGGTCGTGCGCGACTTGTCCGGCACCGCGCCAGCGAGCAGGGGAGTGACGCCGCGCTCGGCGAAGTGGAGATTGTACAGCCAGCCGTCGAGCGGCGCGGCGAAAGGCTGGAGCGCAGCGAGCACCGGGTGTTTCGCGCCAGCGGCGGGGTCAAACTCCATGTCCCAGTGCCCGCGGCAGCCGATGTCTTTCGTCCACGCGCCGCCGAGCCATGCCTGCATCTCGGCCGCCTGCGCCTCGGGCACATCCACGGCCTGATGGAGCATGACAAAGCCCGTGCCGCGATCTATGAGCGCGCGCATCTTTTCCCAGCGCGCCGGAGCGAGGAAGGGGAGCTTCGGACCGCCATCGGCGAAGCAGACGATGGCGCGCGCGCCGTCCAGGATCGCCTCGTTTTTCGGCCAGCCGTCGGCCACGAGCACGGGCCACACGCCGGGATTCTGCTTCAGCCAGTTCATCATCAGCGCGCAGCCGGCAAAGTATTCATGCTGCCCCGCCTTGTTGCTCGGCGTGCCCGCGATCAGCACGATCTTCGCGAGCTTTGCATCGGTCGTGTCGGCCTCGATCGGCACTTGGCGCTGCTCCTCGGTGACTGCGGCGTGAGTGGTCGCGAAGGAAAAAATGGAGAGGAAAATGAGGGTCGGGATTTTCATGAAAGGGAGACGCGATTGTTTTAAGCGAAGATGTCCTGCACGACGTTGCCGTACACATCCGTCAGGCGGAAATTCCGCCCGGCGTAGCGGTAGGTGAGCGCCTCATGGTCGAGGCCCAGCGCGTGGAGCAGCGTGGCGTGGAGGTCGTGCATGTGGACTTTGTCCGTCACGGCGTGGTGGCCGAACTCGTCCGTCTCGCCATACGCCACGCCGCGTTTCACGCCGCCGCCCGCGAGCCAGATGCTGAAGCCGTTCGGATTGTGATCGCGGCCCGTGCCGTTCTTTTCCGCGTAAGGCGTGCGGCCAAATTCACCGCCCCACCAGACGATCGTGTCTTCGAGCAGCCCGCGCTGTTTCAAATCCGTGAGCAGCCCCGAGATCGGCCTGTCCACAGCGCGCGCGTGCTCGCCGTGCTTCTTCAAATTCGAGTGCTGATCCCATGCCGGGTTGTTCGTGTTGTCGCCGTAGTTCACCTGCACGAAGCGCACGCCGCTCTCGCACATGCGCCGCGCGAGCAGGCACTGCCGGCCAAAGTTGTCTGTGTCCTTTTCGCCGATGCCGTAGAGCGCGAGCGTCTCGGGCGATTCCTTTGCAAAATCCAGCACCTGCGGCGCCTCGCCCTGCATGCGCCACGCGAGTTCGTAGCTGTTGATCACGGCCTCCAGCTCGCTCTCGCCGGGCTTCCGGCGGAGCTGCTCGGCGTTCAGGTCGCGCAGCAGGTCGAACTGCCGCCGCGCCTCCTCCGGCGAGCGCGCGGGGCGGAGATTGCGGATCGTTGATTCCTTCGCGGGCAGCCCGGCGCGGCCGATCGCTGTGCCCTGGTAGATCGCGGGGAGAAAGGCGTTGCCGTAGTTGCGCGGCCCGCCGTTTCCGAGCGAGGGGCTGATCGTCACGAAGCCGGGAAGGTTTTCGTTCTCACTGCCGAGCCCGTAGTTGACCCACGCGCCCATCGAGGGGCGGATGAAATTCGTGCTGCCCGTGTGGAGGAAAAGCGTGGCCGGGCCGTGCGCGATGCCCTCGGTGTGCATCGAGCGGATGACGCAGAGATCGTCGGCGTGCTTCGCCATCTCGGGAAAAAGATCGCTCACCCACAGGCCGCTCTGCCCGTGCTGGCGGAAGTCCCAGAGCGGCTTCATCACGCGCTGCGCGCCGCTCTTGCCAGTCTTCGCGATCTCGCGGCTGTCGTCGAAATCGAGCATCTGCCCGTCGTCCTTTTCCAGCCGCGGCTTGTAGTCGAACGAGTCCACCTGGCTCACGCCGCCTTGCATGAAAAGGAAGATGACCCGCTTCGCCCGCGGCTTGAACTGAGGCGGACGCGGCGCGAGCGGATTCACCGCCGCGCGCGCCTTTTCCTGTGCCGCGAGTCCAGCGAGCGCGAGGTAGCCAAAGCCGCAGCCGAGCTGGCGCAAAGCGGCGCGGCGGGTGGGGAGGGGATCCTGGAGGTTCATTGGCAAAAGCGGGTCATTCGAGGTACCGGAAGTCGAGCGAGGCGAAAACCGCCTGCTGCACCTGCGCCCACGCGTCGAGCTGGCCGGCGGGCGGTGCGCTGGCGAGGAAGGCGAGGCATTTCTCCGCCTCCGCCGTCGATGGCGGGCGGCCGAGCGTGCGGCGGAAAAGCGCGGTCAGCCTCGCGGCGTCGTCGCCGGGCTCGGCGAGGGCGCGCTGGGCGGCGAGCTTCGACTGCTCGGCGACGAAGGGGTGATTCAGAAAGTAGAGGGCCTGCGGGGCGACGGTGCTGACGTTGCGGTGGCCCATCGAGGCATTGATGTCGCCAAAGTCGAATGCCTCGAAAAGCTCCAGCCGCTTGTTGCGAAACGCGGGCACATAGACGCTGCGGCGCGTGTCGGCGAAGACGTAGCTGTATTCGATGTTCTGCGCGCTGAAGTTGTTCGGATCGACATCGCCGGCCTGCGCGATGTTTGGCCCGCCGACCTCCAGCTTCAGCGCGCCGCTCGTCGCGAGGATGCCGTCGCGAATCTGCTCCGCGTCGAGACGGCGCCGGTTCGCGTGCGCGAAGAGGCGGTTCTCGGGATCGCTCCCGCCCGGCGCGGCGACCGCGAGCTGCCATGTCCGCGAGAGCATGATTTCGCGGATGAGTTTTTTCATGCCCCAGCCCTCGGCGGCGAAGCGCAGCGCGAGATGGTCGAGCAGATCCGGGTGCGAGGGCTTCTCACCGGTCGTGCCGAAATTGTCCACCGTCCGCACCAGTCCCGCGCCGAAGAGCCAGTGCCAGACACGGTTCACGGTCACTCGCGCGGTCAGCGGATTGCGAGCGTCGGCGATCCAGTCCGCGAGTTCGCGGCGTCCGCTCTCTTTCGGCGAAAGCGCGGGCGCTTCCTCCGTCATGGCCGCGCGGAGGAAGCCGCGCGGCGCGAGTTCGCCGGTCTGTTTCACAAGTCCGCGGATGCGAATGTGCGTGTCGGCGATCTTGTCGTCGTCGCGCACCGCCATTGCGGTCGGGCGGTCCGGGCCGTCTTTGGCGAGCGCTTTCAGATCAGCCTCCAGTTTCTTCACACGCTGCTGTGCGGCGCGCTTTCCGGCGGCGTCCGGGCCGGTGTCCTTCGCAAGATCTGGCGCGGCTTCGGCGTCTTCCGCCACGAGTTGCAGCGCGTCGGCGGTGACGTAGCCGGTCGTGCCGTCATTTGAGATCAGCACGTAACCCGCGCCGTCCTTTTCAAAGCGAAACTTCCCGAGCGAAACGAAGCGTCCGTCGATCGGCGGCGGGAGGGATTGATCGACGAAGACGTCCTCCTCGCCGTCGGCGTGGAGGATGTGGACGCGCACGTTTTTCGCGCGCCCCGCGGCGTGCGCGTAGGCGAGCCGGATCTCGTAGCGCCCGGCCTTGGTGATTGCCGGGGTGAACGTGATGGATTTCTCGCCTTTCCTGGCGTTTCCGTCGTGCAGGTAGTCCTGCCCGATGAAGCTGCGGACATGCGTGGAGCTGATCCACTCGCCGACGACTTTGGCCTGCGTGTTGTCGATGACGATGCCGGGCAGGCTGTCGGCGGCGATCGGTGTGCCGGGCTTCGAGGTCGCCTCGGTCGCGGCCTTGGAAGCCTGTGCCAGCGCGGCTTTGGCGGCATCGAGCTCTTTGCGCAGCGCGGCGAGCCGCTCCTCGTGCTCGCGGAGCGCGCCTTCGTTTGCGCCGTCGAGCGGCAGCGGTGCGGCGATCCATTTCGCCACGTTGTCGGTGTAGTTCGCGAGCGTGCGGGTGCTCGCGAGGATGCCGGCGAGCGCGTAGTAGTCGCGCTGCGGGACGGGGTCGAACTTGTGGTCGTGGCAGCGGGCGCAGCCGATGGTCTGGCCGAGGAAGGCGCGGCCCAGCGTTTCGAGCTGCTCGTCGATGACATCGAAGCGGAGCTGCTGCTTGTCCTGCTCCTCGTAGTTTGTGGGGCCGAGCGCGAGGAAGGCGGTGGCCGCGAGCTGGCGGCGGCGGTCGGCGGGAGTGGCGGCTGGCAGAAGATCGCCGGCGAGCTGCTCGCGGATGAAGCGGTCGAACGGCACGTCGGCATTCAGCGACTCGATGACGTAGTCGCGGTAGCGCCACGCGTCCTTGAAAAGCAGCGTGCGCCCGCCGCCGCTCGACTCGGCGAAGCGGGCGACATCGAGCCAGTGCCGGCCCCACTTTTCGCCAAACTGCGGCATGGCGAGGAGCGAATCGACGAGCGAGGAACTCGCCGACTGGCGGTTGCGCGTGGCTGATTGGATAAAGGCGTCGAGCTGCTCCGGCGTCGGCGGCAGGCCGGTGAGCGTGTAATGGATGCGGCGGCAGAGCGCGGCGGGCGCGGCGTCGGCGGCGGGCTGCGCGCCGGCGGCTTCGATCCGCGCAAGGATGAAGCGGTCGATGTCGCCGCGCGGCCACGCGGCCGCTTTCACCGCCGGAATCGCGGGCTGCTTCACCGGGGCGTAGCTCCAGAATTTCCGCCCGTCATCGAGCGAAAGGCCGGTCTGCTTCTTTGCGACCGCGCCGCCGATGCGCGGATCGGGAGCGCCCATCTTTACCCACTCCTCCAGCACGGCGATCTCGGCGTCGGGCAGCTTGCGCTTCTCCGGCATCTGGAGGTCGCGATCCTTATAGCGGATGGCGGTGATGAGGAGGCTCTGGTCAGGATCGCCAGGGACGATGGCCGGGCCGGTGTCGCCACCCTTCAGCCAGCCATCGCGCGTGTCGAGCCGCAGTCCGCCTTTCACTTTCTTGTCGGGGCTGTGGCATTCCAGGCAGCGCTCGGCGAGCAGCGGACGGACTTTTTTCTCAAAGAACTCCAGCCCCGCGGCATCCGGCGCGGCGGGCGCGGCGCCGGTGAGGGCGAAAAGACTGGCGGCAGTGATGAGCGGGCGGAGGGACATGAGAGGGGGAACGACGCCGCCAGTTAAAGCGGCGTCGCAGCGGATTTCTTATCCGAAATTTTGCGGGTGTGAAAGGCGTGCCTGGAGATGTTCTGAACTTCGCCTGCGACGGGCTGGCGGAGGGGGCGCGGGTGTTCGTTCTTGCCAAAAGCTTTGTGTGGCAGTCTCTTCCCGCCCGATGCGTCGCGTGAATATGCTTATCGCCTGTCTGCTGCTGCTGGCTTGGATGCCGGCATCTGCGCATTGCGGGCTGGCCGGCGCGATGTCAGAGATTTCCTCCGAATGCGCCGCGACGACTGACGGCGAACCCTGCCACGGCACCCCGGCGGGCGGCGGCTGCGAGCCGTGCCAGATGATCCAGGCGGGCGTGAATCCCGCGTCGCTCGCGGCCTTTGCAGTGGGCGCTCCGGCCTGGCAGGAGATGGAATTGCTCGCGGAGTGGCTCCGCTGCGCGCTCCGGGCCGCGGAGGGTGCGCCTGTGGAAACGGCTCTGCCGGATTCCCCGCCGCGGCGTCCGCTTTGGATCTTCGTCGTCCGCACTGCGCTGCCGGTGCGCGGCCCCTCGCTGCTCGCTTAGGCGCTTCCCGTTTCGGGAACCGCATCCTCCCCCGCAGGCGTTTTCGCGCCCGCGTCTCTCCACCTTTGCTCCCATCTCACCATGCTCAAAAAGACACTTCCCACTCTCATCCTTCTGCTGACCGGCGCCGCGTGCGCGTGGGCCGGCGGCATTTCACTCACGGTCGAAGGCGCGTCCGCATACGCGCTCGACCGCAATGCCGGACTCGCCGCCGCGCGTCTGCGCATTGATGAAGCGCGCGGACGCCTGCGGCAGGCCGGGCGCTTCGCGAATCCCGAACTCGAAGCGGAATACCGGCAAAACGTCCGCACATCGGAGAACGCCATGGATGTCGCGCTCAAGCAAAGGTTTCCCATGACCGGGCGGCTGCGTCTGGAAAAGGCCGTCTCCATCGCCCAGCTCGCCGCCGCCGAGGCCGAGGTCCGCGACGCCGCCCGTCTCCTCGCGGCGGAAGTGCGGACAGCGGCGGTCCGGCTCCTCGCCCTGCGCGCCCGCCACGCCCTCACCGAGCGGCAGCTCGCCAACAGCCGCGAACTCGCCGAATTCATGACGAAGCGCGCGCGCCTCGGCGAAATCCCCGCCACCGACGCCCAGCAGGTCGATCTCGACGCCGCACAGCTCACCACCGAACTGCTCCGCCTCGACGCCGAGCACAGCGCCCTCGCCGCCACGCTCTGCCCGCTGCTCGGCGTGTCCGCGCAGACCTCGGTCGAAATCACCGGCGTGCTCGCGGAGCCAAACCCCTCAGACTGGCGGCGCGCTTCCGGCGAGCGCCCGGACTTCACGGCGGCGCAGTACCAGGCTGACGCTGCGCAGCAGCAGGCCGCGCTCGCGAAGGCCCAGCGATGGGAGGATCTCGAAGTCGGCCTGCTCGCCAGTTTCGACCGTGCGGAAGACGCGCCCGGCGGCATCGAGCGAGACACGATGCTCGGCGTCCGCCTCAGCCTCCCGCTCCCTTTTTGGAATCGCAATGAAGGCCGCATCGCTGAGACCGCCGCCGCCGCCACGCGCGCCCGGCAGGCGGCGGACGCCCTCGCCGCGCGAGCCGCAGGCGAGGCATTCGGCACCCGCGCCGAGCTGCGCGCGCTGGCGAAACTCGCCGTCCAGCTCGACGCCGTGCTCCTGCCCAAGGCCGCGCAGATCGAAACCCAGCTCCGCTCCGCCTACAACACCGGCCAGGCCGCCCTCACGGAAGTCCTCCGCGCCCGCGACCAGCGCCTCCAGCTCCGCCGCCAGCAACTCGACGCCCTCCGCGACTACCACCTCGCGCGCATTCGCCACGCAGCGGCAACCGGCGCGATCCTCACGCAATCCAAATCCAAGTAACGCCATGTGGTATCTCTTTCTCAAAGCCGGAATCAGCGCGGGCGTCATCGTCGGCGTCTCGGAAATCGCCAGGCGCAATAACTTCGCCGCGAGCTGGCTGCATTCGCTGCCGCTCGTCTCCCTGCTCGCGTTCGTCTGGATCTACCTTGAGACGCGGGACACCGCGCTCATCGCCCGGCACGCGCAGGGCACCTTTTGGTTCGTCATTCCCACGCTGCCCATGTTTCTCGGCATGCCGTGGCTGCTCCGGCACGGCTGGGGCTTCTGGCCCAGCCTGCTCGCGGGCATCGTCCTCACGGCGCTGCTCTACCTCCTCACCATGCGCCTTCTTACTGCCTCGGGCGTGAAGCTCTGACCTTTCATCCCATCCATTTATGATCAAAACCCTTGTTTGTTTTCTGTGCCTGGCGACCGCGGCCATCGCCGCCGTCTCGCCGGAAGAAGCCGCCGCGACCGTCATCCTCGACGAAAGCGGGGTGAAAAATCTCAGGATCGAAACCGTGGAGGCGGAGGAGATCGAGTTTGAGGAAGCCGTGTTCGCGCTGGGCCGGATCAAAGTCGCGCCGGGGCATCGCGCGGTGGTCAGCAGCAGAGTGCCGGGGCGCGTGCTGAGCGTCGGTGCACACATCGACACAGCGATCGAGAAAGGCGCGGAAGTGGCCGTGATCGAAAGCCGCCAGCCGGGCGATCCGCCGCCTTCCATCCGTCTCACCGCGCCGCTGAGCGGCAAGGTTTCGGCGGTGAAGATCGTGCCGGGTCTGCCGGTGACGCCGGATGATTCGCTGATCGAGATCATCGACCTGTCCGAGGTCCACGCTGTCGCGGCGGTACCCGAGCATCTCGTCGGCAAACTCCAAGCCGGCCAGACGGCGCACATCCGCGTCATGGCAGTGCCGGGCCAGGTCTTCGAGGCGACGCTCGCGCATCTTGGCACCGAGGCGGACGCAAAGAGCGGCACGCTGGAGGCCGCCTTTCACATCCAGAATCCCGACGGACTGCTCCGCCCCGACATGCGTGCGGAGTTTTCCATCGTGCTTAGCAAACGCGAGGGCGTGATGAGCATCCCGCGCGCGGCGCTGCAGGGCGACGTGACCAACCGCACGATCTATCGCAAGCACTACGACGAGTCGCTGAAGAACACCTTTGTGCGCGTGCCCGTGCAGGTCGGCGCGATGAATGACCGCTTCGTGGAAATCACCGGCGGCCTGGTCGCGGGGGATGAAGTCGTGACGACGGGCGCCTACTCGCTCGGCTTCGCCGGCAAGGGCAGTGTCTCACTGAAAGCCGCGCTCGATGCCGCCCACGGCCACGAGCACGCTGAAGATGGAAGCGAGCTGACCGCCGCGCAGAAGGCTGGGGCCAAATCCGGCGGAGACGGCCACGCGCACGGCGCGGGAGGCGGATCGATGCCCCTGATTTTCTCCCTCGTCCTGAACGCGCTCTTGCTCGTCCTGCTCGTTTCCAGCCCCGCCTTCCGGCGAAGCACGCCGCCCGAAGGACCGGGCCGTTCCGCCTAAAGCAGGAACTACTGCCATGCTGAACAAGCTCATCTATTTCTCGCTGCACAACCGCGCGATCATCCTCGCGCTGGCGCTGCTCCTCATGGTGCTCGGCGTGCAGACGACGATGAAACTGCCCGTCGAGGTGCTGCCCGATCTCACGAAACCGACCGTCATCGTGCTCACCGAGTCGCCCGGCCTCGCGCCGGAGGAGGTCGAGGTGAATGTCACGCAGCCCATCGAGCGCGCGCTGCTCGGCGTGGCGGGACTCACGCGGCTGCGGTCGAATTCCGACGTGTCGCTCTCGCTCGTGTATGCGGAGTTCGGCTGGGGCACGGACATCTACAAGGCGCGCCAGTTTGTGCAGGAGCGGCTCGCGGGAGTGCGCGGCACGCTGCCGGCGGGCGTGGAGCCTTTCCTCACACCGGCGGCTTCGCTCATGGGCGAGATCCTCCTCGTCGGCGTGAGCAGCCGCGATGACAAGACGCTGCCGCGCGACGTGCGCACGATCGCCGACTGGACGATCCGCCCGCGTCTGCAAAGCATCCCCGGCATCGCGGAGGTGCTGAACATGGGCGGCGGCATCAAGCAGGTGCAGGTCATGCCCGAGCCGAACCGCATGGCCGCGCACGACGTGACATTCGAGCAGCTCGAAACCGCGGCGCGCGAGGCGGCGGGAAATTCCACCGGCGGATTCATCAACACGGGCACCACGGAAATCATGGTGCGCAATCTCGCGATGACCGTGCAGCTCGATGACATCGCGAAG
>JANOBH010000292.1:0-7753 GCA_031411535.1 Chthoniobacter sp.
GCCGTCCGCGTAGCCGACGGCGAGCGTGGCGACGCGCACGGGCTGCGCGGGCCGGAAGGTGCGCCCGTAGCTGATGCCGTGGCCGGCGGGCGCGGTGCGCAGGAGGGTGATGCGCGTCTTCCAAGTCATCGCGGCGCGGAGGCGCGGCTGGAACTCCGCGCGCGGCGCGCTGCCGTAGAGCATGAGCCCAGCGCGCACCATGCCGCCGGCGAGTTCCGGGAATCCGATGATGCCGGCGCTGTTCTCCACATGCACGAGAGGCTGCGCTAGGCCGAGGGCGCGGAGGCGGGCGGCGGTGGCGTGGAAACGCGTGAGCTGCTCGCGGGTGAATGCGTCGTCCTCATCCGCGACCGGCAGATGGGAGGCGAGGCCGGTGATCCGCAGTCCCGGCAGGGCGAGAATCTCGCGCGCGGCCTCGTCGGCGTCGCTTTCCCAAATGCCGACGCGGCCCATGCCGGTGTCGATTTTCACGTGCACGGCGAGCGGCTCCGCGCCGGCGAGCGCGGAGTAGGCGCGCGCTTCCTCGACGCTGCAAATCGCCGCGATGAACCGGTGCGCGACAATCTCCGCGCGCTCCTCCGCGAGCGCCGGGCCGAGGATGAAAACCGGCGCGTCGGCCAGATGCTCGCGCACTTCCAGCGCCTCGCGGACATTGGCGACGCCAAACATTTCCACCCGCCCGTCGAGCGCCCGCACCACCGGCCCGACTCCGTGGCCGTAGGCGTTCGCCTTGACCACAGCCATGATTTTCACGCTGTCCCCGAGGTGCTCGCGGACGGCCCCGGCGTTGTGCCGCAGCGCATCGAGGTCGATCTCCGCCCAGCAGCGGTGGGCTCGTGGCTCGCTGCTCACGCGCTGGCCGGTTCGGGTGGCATGAGTTTCGCCAGACACGGTGAAAAAACGCACTCCGCAGCCCGGCCCGCTGAGCGGGAGGGAGAGCGGCGAAGGGAGGGGCGAGGCACGGAAAAATGCGGGGTTTGGCGGCGGCGCGGTTCGCGGGAATTAACAGGCGGGCGGGCCGGCGTGTCGAGAAATCGGTGCGCACGCGCGCTTGCGCTCGACAGATTTTCCCATACAGCGACTATCCACCGCTCTTACAAAACCGATCTATGCTCAAACCGTTCTCTGTCACCCTCGTGCTCCTCGGCGTGTGCGCCGCCACTTTTGCCCAGGAAGCCGCCTCCGGAGCCCCGAAGGCCAAACCGGGTTTCGCCCCCACACCGAACGCCGAACAGCCCTCGCAGCAGAAATCGCCCGGTGTGCTGCAGTCGCTTTTTGGCTCGCGGAAAGGCCGGCGCCCGCTTTTCGCGACCCCACCACCCAAGGCCGACCCGGTGACCCCGGCTCCCGCCGAGCCGAAACCCGGCGCGACGGCTAAAAGGCCCGTTCCAGCCAAACCGGTCGCCGCAAAGAAGCGGAAGCCGGCGCCCAAGGTCGCGGCGGAAGTAACCGAGCCGGCAGTCGCCAAACCCGACGCTCCAGAAACACCCGATCCGGCGATCGCCAAGACCGACGTCCCCGAAACGGCGCAGCCAATGGTCGAGAAGCCCAAACCGTCCACACCGGCGCCGACGAAAACGGCACGAAAGGGAAAGACCCCGCCCGCCGCCAAGACCAAGCAAATCGTGGAGCCGCCCGCGGATGCCGATCCGGAGACCAAGGAGAACTTCCGTTTTGAGCAGGCCAAGGCCAAGGCGTCCGAGGATCCCGAAGTGCTGGAACTCAAGGCGAAGGCCGACGGCGCGGTTTCCGACGAGGAGGCCCGCGGCGCCCAGCGCGCCTACAACAAGGCGCTCTTCGGCAGGATGCGGAAGATCGACGGCTCTCTCTCGGAGCGGATCAATCAGATGGAAGCCGCGATCCTCAAGCGGCTCGAGGATCAGTAGCGCCAGCGGCTACTGTCCCGCGAGAGCGCCCGACTGAGGGGCTGGAAGTCCGCGCTGCTGGATGATCGCCCCGGCGATCGCGGCGGCCAGCATCTCGCGGTAGCGCGGTGTGGCGCAGCGCGCGCCCTCGGACGGATTGGTGAGAAAGCCGCACTCCACGAGCACCGCCGGGTAGCCGTTGCGCCGGAGCACGCGGAAATTCGCCGTCTTCACACCGCGCGATGACGCGCCCGGCAGCGAGGCGATGGCGCGCTGGATTTTCGCGGCGATATCCCGCGAGGGCCGCGAGCGGTAGAACGTCTCCGGCCCGTGTGCGGTCCGCGAGCGGCCTGAATTGAAGTGGATGCTGACGAAGATCGCGTTGTCCTGCCGGTTGGAGATTCCGGCGCGGCGGTCGAGCGGGACAAAGTAGTCGCCCCTGCGCGTGAGCACCGTGCGGAAGCCGGCGGAGCGCAGCCGCGGATCGAGCCGCAGCGCCACGTCGAGCGCGTGGTTTTTCTCCATCCCGCCCCAGCGCGAGCGCGCGCCCATGTCGTGCCCGCCGTGCCCGGCGTCGATGACCACCGTGCGGAAGCTGCGGCTCGTGTCCTTCACGCGCGCCGTGCTTTCACAGCCGGAAAGCAGCGCGACCGCGGCGGCGAGGAGCACAAAGAGCCAGTGGCGATGCGGTTTGCTTTCGCGGACGGGCTTGTCGAAGGTCGGCTCAATGCTGCTCATGAAAACTTTCCGGCGCTGGAAGATCGCGTTTCTTGTCATCGGAGCGGCGCTCGGCTGTCAAGCCGCAGAACCCACCAAACCTGTGAATCCCACCGCCTTTACCAACCGCCTCGCCAAGGAAAAATCGCCCTACCTCATCCAGCACCGGCACAACCCGGTGGACTGGTATCCGTGGGGCCCGGAGGCCTTTGCCAAAGCCAAGGCCGAGGGCAAGCCGATCTTTCTCTCGGTCGGATACTCGACCTGCCACTGGTGCCACGTCATGGCCCACGAGTCGTTTGAAAATGAGGCGATCGCCAAGCTGATGAACGCGCTTTTCATCAACGTGAAAGTGGACCGCGAGGAGCGGCCCGACGTGGACCGCGTCTATATGACCTACGTGCAGGCCACGACCGGCGGCGGCGGCTGGCCGATGAGCGTCTTCCTCACGCCCGACCTCCAGCCGTTCTTTGGCGGCACCTACTTTCCGCCCGAGGATCGCGGCGGACGCCCCGGCTTTCCCACCGTGCTCCAGCGGCTCGCAGATGCGTGGAAAAATGACCGCGCGCGCGTGGTCGAGGCGGCCACCGGCGCGATGAAGGCGCTCGCGGAATACACCGCCGCGGGCGCGGCGAAAAGCGAGGCCGCCGGCAAGGAGGCGCTCGCCGCCGGCTTCAAGCAGCTCACGCAATCCTTCGATGAGGATTACGGCGGATTCGGCAGTGCGCCGAAATTCCCGCGGCCCGTTTCGCTGAATTTCCTCCTGCGCATTTACGCGCGTGAGGGAGCGGACACGAAGGACGGCAAGGCCGCGCTGGCCGTGACGCTTTCCACGCTCCGCAAGATGGCCGCGGGCGGCATGCACGACCATCTCGGCGGCGGCTTTCACCGCTACTCGGTGGACCGCTTCTGGCACGTCCCGCACTTCGAGAAAATGCTCTACGATCAGGCGCAGCTCGCGTGCTCGTATCTGGAGGCATTCCTGATCACGCGCGATCCGGCGCTCGAAAAAGTGGCGCGAGACATCCTCGATTACGTCCGCCGCGACATGACGGACAAGGCGGGCGGATTTTACTCCGCCGAGGATGCCGACAGCGTGATCGAGCACGGCAAGCCCGCGCACTCCGAGGGCGCCTTCTACGTATGGAAAAAGGCGGACATCGAGGCTGCGCTGGGCGCGGATGCGGCACAGGTTTTCAATCGCGTGTACGGCGTTGAGGCGGACGGCAATGCTCCCGCGGGGAGCGATCCGATGGGGGAGTTCAAGGGCACAAACATCCTCATCGAGCGCCTCTCACTCGCAGAGGCGGCGAAGTTTTTCAAAAAGACGGAGGCGGAGATCGCCGCGTCGATCGCGGCGTCGCGGGAGAACCTTTTCGACCTACGCGAAAAACGGCCTCGCCCGCATCTCGACGACAAGATCATCACGGCATGGAACGGCATGATGATCTCCGCCTTCGCCCGCGCAGCGCAGGTGCTCGACGATCCCGCCTACCTCGCCTCCGCGCAGAAGTCCGCGCGCTTCATCCGCACCGAGCTGTGGAAAAACGGCGCGCTGCTCCGAAGCTACCGGCAGGGCGCGAGCGAAGTCGCCGGCTTCTGCGATGACTACGCCGCGCTAATCCAGGGGCTGCTCGATCTTTACGAGGCGGACTTTGACACCGCCTGGCTGCAATGGGCGCTGGACTTGCAGGCGAAACAGGATGCGCTTTTCGGCGATCCCGAGCACGGCGGCTATTTCAGCGTCACAAAGGACGCGCCGAACATCCTCCTGCGCATGAAGGAGGATTACGACGGTGCGGAGCCCTCGCCGAATTCTGTCTCCGCGCTGAATCTCCTCCGCCTCGCGCAGATCGCCGACCGCACAGACCTCCGCGACCGCGCCGTGAAAACGCTCGCCGCTTTCGCCGACCAAATCACAAAAACGCCCACTGCCGTCCCACAGATGCTCGTCGCCCTCGACGCCTCGCTCGCAAAACCCCGCCAGATCGTCATCGTCGGCCCGCTCGACGACGCCGCCACCCGCGCGCTCCTGCGGGAAACGCACGCACGGTTCATCCCAAACAAACTCGTGCTCATCGCCGACGGCGGCGCCGGGCAGAAATGGCTCGCTGAAAGGCTGGAGTTCGTGAAAACCGTCGGCCCGATCGATGGGAAGCCCGCCGCGTACGTCTGCGAGGACTTCGTCTGCCAGCTCCCGATCGCCGACGTGGGAAAGCTGCGAGAACTCCTCGCGAAGTGAACGGGCCGCTGTCAGCAGCCCGGGAATCCCGCTTCCATCCCAAGAGGGTGCCGCAGGGGAATTCCCGCATGGCGCATCGCGATAATTGATTTAACCGCGAGGCTTTTTGGCAGACTCCAGCGCAGCCGCACATTCGCGGAATACCAAGAAGAACCGCTAATCGTTGGCCGAAAACCGGGGAATTCTTCGGGATATTAAACTTATTTCAAAATATCGTTTGCGCGCCTTGTGGGCCGGTGTCATTCTCCAGACGTATTTAGAAGATTGTTCTGGGGGGAACATCAGCCCTTCGCAGCCATTCGGTTGCGGGGGGCTGAATCTTTTTGGAGGCATGACGCCAAAAGCAGGGTGCCACGGCGGCAGAAAATCAGGCATCCCACCATCTGAATGCCGTTGCCACAAGAAACGGTTCACCTCTAGCTTCGGCACCTCTCTACATGAGTGCGACCGCCTTTGACTTCGCCTGTGACGCCTACGCCAGCCTCGGCGTCGATCCCCATGCCGCACTCGCCACCCTCGCCCGCACCCCCGTTTCACTTCACTGCTGGCAGGGCGATGACGTGGGCGGTTTCGAAAGGGCCGGCGGAGAACTCGGCAGCGGCCTAGCCGTCACGGGCAACTACCCTGGAAAAGCGCGCACGCCGGACGAACTCCGGGCCGACCTCGATCAGGCTCTCTCTCTCATTCCCGGCCGCCAGAGGCTGAATCTCCACGCCTGCTACGCGGAACTCGGCGGTCGCAAGATCGATCGCGACGCCTACACCATCGCCCAGTTTCAGGGCTGGGTGGACTGGGCCAAACCGCGCGGCCTCGGCATGGATTTCAACCCGTCGTACTTCTCCCATCCGCTCGCCAGCGATGGTGCCACGCTCAGTCATTCGGACCCCGCCGTGCGCAGGTTCTGGATCGACCACGGCACCGCCTGCCGCCGCATCGGCGCGGAAATGGGCCGCCAACTCGGCTCGCCCGTCGTCACGAATGTGTGGATCCCCGACGGCTCGAAAGACCTCCCCATCGACCGCAGCGCCCCGCGCGAACGGCTCGCCTCGGCGCTCGACGAAATCTTCGCCGAGCCGCTCGATCCCGCGCTCCATCTCGACGCCGTGGAGTCAAAACTCTTTGGCATCGGCAGCGAAAGCTACGTCGTCGGCTCCCACGAGTTTTACCTCGGCTACGCCATCACGCGGAAAAAGCTGCTCTGCCTCGACGCCGGGCACTTTCACCCGACGGAGAGCCTCGCGGACAAAATCTCCAGCGTCCTCCAGTTCGTGCCTGAGATCCTCCTCCACGTCAGCCGCGGCGTCCGCTGGGACAGCGATCACGTCGTCATCCTCGACGACGCCACTCGCGCCATTTTCGAGGAAGTCGTCCGCGGTGGCTTCCTCGCCCGCACCCACATCGGACTGGATTTCTTCGACGCCTCGATCAACCGCATCGCCGCCTGGGTCATCGGCACGCGCTCCGCGCAAAAGGCGCTCCTCCTCGCCCTGCTCGAACCGTCCGCCAAGCTCCGCGAACACGAAGCCGCGGGCGATTTCACCTCGCGCCTGGCACTTCTCGAAGAGACCAAATCGCTGCCCTTCGGCGCTGTATGGGACGAGCACTGCCGCCGCCACGACACGCCAGTCGGCCCCGCCTGGCTCGCCGAGGTGAAACGCTACGAGCGCGAAGTCCTCGCCCACCGCGCGTGAGCCCACGCCCGCGATGGATCGGCCGCGTGCGAGGCGACAAAGGCGACGCGCCGCCTGCCGTCTATCTGCGGCGCGAGTTTGATCTCAAGTCCGCGCCGGAGGCCGCGCGCCTGCTCATCACCGCGCGCGGGATTTTCGACGCCTGGATCAATGGCGAGCGCGTCGGCAAAGACGTGCTCACACCCGGCTGGACCGACTATCGCAAGCGGGTCGATTTCCTGAACTACGACGTCACCCACCTGCTCCGCGCCGGCGAAAACACGATCGACGTCGTGCTCGGCGACGGCTGGTACAGCGGCATCCTCAGCGAGCCGCAGTTCGGCCTGCGCTACGGATACGATCCCTCGCTCTTCGCCGAGCTCGTCACGTACGACGGCCGCCGGGAAGCGCACCTCGTCACCGACGCAAGCTGGCAGGCCGCCGCCGGGCCGATCCGCGCGAACGCCCTATACCACGGCGAGACCTGCGACGCGCGTCTCGCACCGCGCGATTGGCGGCCTGTCGATCTTTTCCCCACGCCGAAGATCGAGCTCTGCGAAAAACCGTGCGCGCCGATCCGCCGCATGGAAGAGCGCGTCCCCATCGCCGTCACCGAGCCACAGCCCGGCATGTTCATCTTCGACTTCGCGGAGAACATCACCGGCTGGGCGCGCCTGGCCGTTCGCGCGAAACGCGGCACCGGGATTACGCTGCGCTTTGGCGAAATGCTCGAAGCCGACGGCACCCTCCACACCGCCAACCTGCGCAGCGCCCGCGCCACCGACCGCTACATCTGCGCAGGCGGCGGCGAGGAAACGTGGGAGCCGCGTTTCACCTTCCACGGTTTCCGCTACGTCGAGATCACCGGCATCACGCCCGCGCCCGGCACACTCACCGCCGTCATCATCCACTCCGCGCTCGCCGACACCGGCACCTTTGAGTGCTCCGATCCGCTCATCAATCAGCTCCAGCGCTGCATCGTGCGCGGGCAAAAGGGAAACTTCCTCGACCTCCCCACCGACTGCCCGCAGCGCGACGAGCGCCTCGGCTGGAGCGGCGACGCCCAGATCTTCGCGCCCACCGCCCTCTACAACATGGATGCCGGCCCGCTCTTCGCGCAGTGGATGCGCGCCATGTGCGACGGCCAGCGCGCCGACGGCGCCTTCCCCGACCTCGCGCCGCACATCATTCTCGAGCACGGAAACGCCGGCTGGGGCGACGCCGGCATCATCGTCCCGTGGAACGTCTGGCGCTTCAGC
>JANOBH010000293.1:0-2551 GCA_031411535.1 Chthoniobacter sp.
ATACGACGCCCGCTACGAGCGCCCGGCCGAGGTGGACCTGCTCATCGGCGACCCGGCCAAGGCCATCGCAAAACTCGGCTGGGAGCCAAAGACCCGCTTCAAGCAACTCGTGCAGATCATGGTCGATGCCGACCTCGCCGCACTCGCATGACGGAAGCCCCAAGGTCAAAAGCGGACATCAGCAAGCCGCGGCTGGCTCGCCGAGCTTCGCCCCTTGAGCTTTCCGCCATCGGCGAGATTTCCCCTTGACCGTGCCGGACGCCACACCCATTGTCCCCGCCCCACTCGAAAAACCTCTTATGAAAGTCTGCGAAATCACCCAAGCCCACCCGACCAAAGGCAGCAAAATCCACCGTCGCGGTCTCGCGAAGAAGAAGGGTGGCATCGGCCAGCACGTGACCAAAGTCGTCAAGCGCACGTTCGAGCCCAATCTGAAAAAGAAGCGCATATGGGTCAGCGAGCTGAAGAAGTTCGTCACTGTGAAGCTCACGATGCGGGCGCTTAAAACCGTGACGAAGAATGGCGCGTATGCCACTCTGAAATCCGCTGGCGTCATCTAGACCGCGCCGGTTTTCACCTCAAGACAACTACCAACACCCAAAGCACCCACACTCTTATGGCATTCAGCGTCGTCAGCAATAAATCCGGCAAGACCTACTTTCTCCATCAGCGCAACCAGGAACTGAAGGGTGGCCAGAAGGTCACGCTCTACTACTTCGGCGGCGAGGCCAAGGAAGGCGCGATCGACGCGCTCCCGAACGGCTATGAGGTCTCCGAGAACACCAAGACCGGGCTTCCGCTCCTGAAGAAAAAGAGGTAGGCGCCGCTCTTTACGAAAGTTTTCTGGCGGCTCGGGGACTCCCCCGGGCCGCCATTTTTGTTTCAACTCCGAACTCCAAATTCCCATGAAACCCGTTCCCGTCACCATCCTCACCGGCTTCCTCGGCGCCGGGAAAACCACGCTGCTCAACTACATCCTCAAACAGCAGCACGGCTACAAATTCGCCGTCATCGTCAATGAGGTCGGCAAGATCGGCATCGACGGCGCGCTGATCGAGAACACCAAGGACGAGGTGCTCGAAATGAGCAACGGCTGCCTCTGCTGCACCGTCCGCAAGGACCTGGTGAAGGGCGTGCAGAACCTCCTGAAAAAGGGCGGCTTCGACTACCTGCTCATCGAGACCACGGGCATCGCCGATCCGGGGCCGGTTGCGCAGACCTTCCTGAATATCCCGGCGCTCCAGCAGTTCGTGCGGATGGACTCCCTCATCACGGTCGTGGATGCCGAGCAGATCGAGAAACAGATGGCCGACACCGAGACCGCGCGCGAGCAGATCGCGATGGCCGATTTCCTCCTGCTGAACAAGACCGACCTCGTGGACGAGACGCACCTCGCGCGCATCGAAAGCAAGGCGCGCGAGCTGAATCCGCACGCGCAGATTTTCCGCACCAGCCACTCCCAGGTGAACCTCAAGGAGATGCTCGACATGCACGCCTTCGACGTGGACCAGAAGCTCGCCGTCGATCCGAAGTTTCTCGACGAACTCAACACCCGCCACCACCACGACATCCAGTCGTTCAGCTTCGAGTTCGACCGCGCGTTCAACGTCGAGAAGTTCGAGTTTTTCGTCCAGCAGCTCTCGGAAAAGGAAAAGGTCTTTCGCAGCAAAGGCTTCCTCTCGATCGCCGGCAACCCGCGCCGCGCCATCTTCCACGGCGTGAACAACCGCTTCACGATCCTGTGGGACCGGCTGTGGGAAAAGGACGAGAAGCGCACCAGCCAGCTCGTCTTCATCGGCAAGGCGCTCGACGAGGCCCGCATCCGCGCGGAACTCGAAAAGTGCCTCGCGTAACCTCCCATTATGATCTCCCTCCCCCGCGCGCTCGGCGCCCTGCTCCTCACCGCCACCGTCGCTTTCGCCGACGACAAACCGCCGGCTGAAGCCGCCGAAGTGCCGGCTGCCGAAAAGAAGCCCGAGGCGAAGGACGCGAAGAAGGACGAGAAGCCGAAGGCCGAGCCGCCGAAGGAGCACGCAGGCAAGGTCACGCTCGGCGGCGCGGAGGTGAAATATCTCGCGCAGACCGGCACCATCCCGGTGCTGAAAGACGACGGCACGACGAAGGCGGACGTTTTCTATGTCTATTACGCGGCCACCGATGCCGACGGCAAACGCCTCGCCGCGAAGGACGCGGGCGCGCGCCCGATCACCTTCTGCTTCAATGGCGGCCCCGGCGCGTCCGCCGGCTGGCTGCACCTCGGCGGCCTCGGCCCGCGCCGGCTCGACCTGCCGGCGGACGGCCTCACTCCCGCCACAGTCTCGCGCATCGCGGACAATCCGAACTCCATCCTCGACGCCACGGACCTCGTCTTCGTCGATCCCGTCTCCACCGGCCTGAGCCGCGCGGCGACAGGCGAGAAGCCCGAGCAGTTCTTCGGCGTGGAGGAGGACATCGCGGCAGTCGGCGAATTCGTCCGCCTTTTCACCACGCGCGAGCAGCGCTGGGCCTCGCCGAAGTATCTCCTCGGCGAAAGCTACGGCGTCCTCCGCGT
>JANOBH010000294.1:0-2156 GCA_031411535.1 Chthoniobacter sp.
AGGCTTTGGTAAATGCCGCTGGCGATGTCCGTGGCGCCGGCGAAGCCGCTCTGCGTCGAGATATTCACAAACGCCTCGATGAGGCCGACGACGGTGCCGAGCAGGCCGATGAGCGGCGTGATGAAGGCGATCGTCGCGAGGATGCCGAGGCGGCGCTCCAGGCGCGGGACTTCGAGCTGGCCTGCTTCGGCGACGATGTCCTTCAGCTCCGCGCGCGTGGACTGGTGGCGGAGGATCGCGGCGTGGATGACGCGCGTGACCGGTGTGGGCGTGCCCGCGCACTCCATCTGCGCCTCGGCGAAGCGCCGGTGCTCGATGAGATTCGCGAGCCCGCGCATGAACTCTCCCACGCGGACGGTGATCCGGTGAAAGTAGCTGACGCGCTCCAGGAAGACCGCTCCCGCGAGCACACTGCAGAACAGAATGAGCCACATCAGCGGACCGCCTTTTTGCATGTAGTCGATCATGCGGAGCTTATATCGCCGGAAGGCGGTGCGTGGCAAGGGCGCGGGACGGCCCGCGTTCCGGTGTTTTGTGTGGAATGGGGTTTTGGCGGGTGGTTTAAAAGCGGGCGCATGGACCATGACGCCGCTCCCGCCCAGATGCTCCGCGCGGGGCCGCTGACGATGAAATTCGCGGACGGCGAGCTGCGCTATCTGCATGCGGGCGGCAGGGAGATCGTGCGTCGCATTTACTTCGCGGTGCGCGATCACCGCTGGGACACGGCGATGCCGCGCTTCTCCGTGCTGCGGCTGGAGAAAGGCGCGGACTCATTCGGGATCGAGCTCGCCGCCGACTGCCGCACCGCGACGGCGGACTACTCCTGGCGCGGGCGCATCACGGGCACGGCGGAGGGCGTGCTCACGTTTGAGGCGGACGGCGTGGCGAACCTCGACTTCGGGTCGAACCGCATCGGGCTTTGCGTGCTCTTCGGTTCGGACTCGCTCGCCGGGCAGACATTTGCGACGGCAGGGGAAAGCGGGGAGCGGGCCGGGGAGTTTCCGCGGCTCGTCGCTCCCGCGCTGGTGGCGGAAAAGTTTCGCGAGCTGCGCTACACGACGGCATCCGGCGTGACGGTGTGCGCGGGGATGAGCGGCGCGGTGTTCGACATGGAGGACCAGCGCAACTACGGCGACAGCTCCTTCAAGGCCTATGCGCCGCTGGACTATACCTATCCCGCCGTGCCCGCGGGGGCTTCTGCCAGTCAGAGTCTCCGGCTGACGGTGGAGGGTGCGGCTCGCGCTCCGCTCGGGGCGGCCGAGACCCGCGTGCGCGTCGGCGGGATCATCGCGGGCGCTCGCATCCCGAAGCTCGCGGAGACGGCGCCGGGCACGCGGGAGGTGGATTTTTTCGCGGTGAATACGCACCGCGCCGCGCACGCCGCGGTGCGCCGGCTCCAGTTTGCATTCAACCCCGCGCTGCATCTGCCGGACGATGACACCTTCATGGAAAACCCGAGCGCCCTGCCGGACATGGTCCGCACGGCCCGCATTATCGCGCCGGGGGCGACGATCCGGGTCGATCCCATCACCTTCGACTCGCAGCACCCGCGGCCCGCGCGCGATCCGCGGAATGCATCGCAGTTTGGCGCCGTGTGGTCGGCGCTTGTGGTGAAATACCTGGCGCTCGCGGGCGTCGGGGAGGCGGCTTTCGCCATCGATGGCGGGCCGGCCCGCGCGGTGTTGCGTGAGATCGCGGCTTTCGCGGGCTGCGCCGTGCGCGAGACGGTCGTCGCGGCGGAGGGGCGCGCGCCGGTCGAGGCCCTGGCCGTCGATGACGGCCCCGGCGGGCGGCTTTGGCTGATGAGCACGACCGACATGCCCCAGCGCGTCGTGCTCGCTGACGGCGATGTTTTCACCCCGGTGGAACTCGCGCCGCACGAATTCTGGCGGGGAAATCGCGCGCGGTGAGCGATCGTGCCGGATCAGAGGAATATCTTTTGACCGTAACGGTTTGTGCGCCTAAACAATCCGCTTCGGGAGGATGAAACAGCGATGATTGCCGACAGCACCGAGATCAAGTTTCAGTGTTCGCAATGCGGGCAGAGCATCTCAGTCGATTCGTCCGGCGCCGGGCTCTCCGCGAACTGTCCGACGTGCGACAATCCGCTCGTGGTGCCCTCGCTCAGCTCCCTCCACCATCGGCAGTATGGTGAA
>JANOBH010000295.1:0-22386 GCA_031411535.1 Chthoniobacter sp.
GAGCCAAGCGCTCCTGCGCGCCCGGCCTGGCGCTCCTGCGGCAGGACTCGCTGGGGGAGAATGCTTCACCAGATTTTTTCGCGGTCTCCGAGAGAAATATTCACGCGGTTGTCCGGGCGGAAAAAAAGCGGGCTGCCACTGCTTTCCAGCCGTGGCAGCCCGCGGGATTGGTTACGGACCGCGATTACTTCTCGGTCGCTTCCTTGGCCTGGAGCCAGCCGCTGATGCCGGCGCTCAGGTGCTTGACGTTGGTGTAGCCGAGCTTCTTGGCGGCATTGGCCGCGGCCGTGTAGGCGCTGCAGCTCGGGCTGCCGCAATAGGCGACGACGAGGGCGTCCTTGTCCTTTGGCAGCGTGGAGGCGAGGTCGGCTTTGACTTCGGCGAAGTTCACGGCGGTGGGGACGTGGCCGTTCTGGTAGGACTTGGTGCCGTTCACGTCGATGACGGTGACTTTCTTGTCGGCGATGGCCTGCTTGAGCTCGGCGATGCTGATGTCGGGGTATTCACCGGCGACAGCGGCGATGGCGGTGAGCGCGAGCGCGCAGACGGAGACGAGGAGTTTCTTCATGGGTTCGTTGGTATCTGGGTTTGTGGTTGATGACAGCGCGCCCCCCGCGAACGGGAGGCGGCGCGTCACAGAGCTTAACGCCTGAGGCGCGCTTTTGTTTACTTTTTTTTGCCGGATGGCGAAACGCGGGGACGGCTACTCGTCATCGTCGTCGTCGCCGCCGGTTTTCTTTTTGGCGATGACTACGAAGGCGGCGCGGCGGGGCGCGGGCGGGCGGCTGTCGGGGCCTTTGATCGCGCGCCAGAGGATGTCGTTGAGGGCGTGGTCATCGATGGCGTCCTCGCGGGTAAAGTCCATCTTCTGGGAGGCGCGCGCGCCGTAGGAGAGCGCGGTGTTTTTCCCCTCAAGGCTGACGCCGGCTGGGCGCGCGGTGTAGGGCGTGAGGTCGGGCTCGGGCTGGAAGGCGGCGAGCATGGGGCGGGCGGCGGCGTCGAACTGGCTCATGGGCGCGAGGCCGAGGAGCAGCTCGATGGTGCGGAGCATACTGGCGGTGGAATACATGCGGCTGTCCACGCTGCCGCGGCGGATGTACGGGCTGATGATGAAGGCGGGGCTGCGGTGGGCGTCGATGTGGTCGGGGCCGTTTTGGGCGTCGTCTTCGAGGACGAAGATGGCGGTGCGGGGCCAGAATTTGGATTTGCTGACCTCCTCGACGAGGCGGCCGAGGGCGAGGTCATTGTCGGCGACGGCGGCGGCGGGTGTGGGTTTGCCGGGGCTGGTGCCGGAGGTGTGGTCGTTTGGCAGCCGGATGATCTGGAGGCGGGGCATGGCGCCCTCGGCCTCGAAGCGGTGGAGCTCGGAGATGAAGCGGTCGGCGCGGAGCTGGTCGGGGTAGGCCATGTCGAAGGAGCGGAACATGGGGTCGAAGTGGCCGCGGAGCGCGGAGAGGCGGGTGGTGCCGGGGTCGGCGGGGGTTTTGCCGTTGCGGACGAATTCGCCGTAGCTGCGGTAGCTGACGCCGGCGGCTTTGGCCCGATCCCAGAGGTAGCCGCCGGCGGGTGTCGCGATGGGGAATGCGCCTTCCGAGGGATACGGGAATTTGCCGGTCTTGCCGTGGCCGTAGGTGATGGGCCACGTTTTCTCGACGAAGTCGGTGGCGTAGGCGCCCATGGTCCACTCGTGGCCGTCGGCGGAGACTTCGGCATCGACGTAGAAGTTGTCGAGGAGGACGAATTCGCGGGCGAGGGCGTGATGGTTGGGGGTGACTTTTTCCGGGAAGAGGCAGAGGGACGGGTCGCCATTTCCCTCGGGCATGTCACCGAAGACCTGGTCGTAGGTGCGGTTTTCTTTGATGATGTAGAGGACGTGCTCGATGGGCGGAAGCGGTGGAGGCTTGACGGCCGGGTCCGCCGCTTTTCCGTCGGCCGCGCGTTGGGCGTTGGCTTCATTCGCGGGGATGCCGGCGATGGCGCTGGCGGTCCACGCTTTCATCTGCGGCTCCCACTTTTCGCCCTGCGGTAGCGGGATGAAAGAGACGCTGCCTTGCATGATGGCGCCGATGTACTGGGACGGGTCGCCTTTGGCTTTGCCGGGGGCGCCGGCGGCCTTGGGGTTAGGGAAGGAGCGGCTGCCTTTGCCATTGGCGACGAGGAGCGTCTGGCCGTCGGCGGTGACGCGGACGCTGGTGGGATACCAGCCGGTGGGGATGAAGCCGAGGGAGCGGGCCGCGCCGGGTTTGGCGATGTCGAAGACGGAGACGGCGTTGATGTTGGCGTTGGCGACGAAGAGGCGCTGGCCGTCGGGGCTGAGGGCGAGGGAGTTCGGGGTATTGCCAGGAGGCGCGCTGGGAGTGATCTCGGCGAGGAGTGTCTCGGTCGTGCGGCCGGTGTCGGTGTCGATGACGGAGACGGTGTTGCGGTTGGCGTTGGCGACGAAAAGGCGGCGTCCGTCCCGGCTCAGCGCCATCTCGCAGGGGTGCTCCTCGGTGGGCCAGCGGCCGAGCGTGAGGGTCATGTCGGCGGTGTCGAAAACGGCGATGGACGCGAGGCCCCAGAGCGAGACGTAAAGGCGGTGGCGGCGCTCATCGAGGATGCAGGCGAATGGGAACGGCGCGGCGGGATCGGTGGCATCGAGGAGGGCGCGCTCGCGCTTGGTGATGGAGGGGTCGTCGGCGGTGTCGGCAACCGATTCGGGCACGGGCGCGGCGGGCTGGCCGAGGGGGATGCGCTCGAAGACCGTGCCGTCCTTTTTTCGCGTTACGGTTGCGAGGCCCTGGCCCCAGAGTTCCGCGATGTAGAAGCGGGTGGAATCTCCGCTGACGGCGAAACCGGCGGGGACGCCGCGCTCTTTCTTGTCGCGCACGGCGACGGCGGGTTCGGCGGTGAGGGCGCCATCGGCGAAGCGGAAAGCGTGCAGCATTTCGTCCGATGAGCCGGAGCAGAAGAGGCGCCCGCCGTCGCGGGAGAAAGCGATGCCGTAGAAGGCTTCCGGGATGCGCTGGCGGGAGACGACGGCGCGGGTGGCAATGTCGAGGATGACGATCTCGTGGGGGCCGTAGCCGCAGTGGAGCACAGCGGCGAATTTGCCGCCGGGATGGAGGGTGAGATTGACCGGGAAGTCACCGGTGGCGAGCTGCTCGCCGGCGGGGCGGAGCTGCCACTGATTCGGGAGGAGGATGGCGCCGTCCGGGAGCGGGCCGGGCAGCTCGCGCGCGGGCTTTTCCGGCGAAGCCGCGAAGACGGAAACCGAAATGGCGAGGGCCGCGCAAACGGCGACGAACGCGGAGGAACGCACGATCGGGGGAGGCCGCGGCGGCCGGTCAGTTGCGGGCGCCCTTGCCGGCGGGAACGGCTTTGACGGCGCGTTTCGCGAGTCCGTCGAAGGCGGAGGTGCTCTGCGTTTTGATCATCTCCTTGCCGTCCTGCTTGATGATGACCTGCCACTCGATCTTATCCTTTTCCTGCGAACCTGAGTAGTTGTAGCCGGTGATTTCGGCGTTGCCGATGACCATATCCGTCGTCTCGGCGGGCTTGAGGGACTTGAGCTTCTCGGTGCCGGTGTAGATCTCGGCGGAGGTGGAGTAGTATTTCTTCACGACGATGCTCCAGATGACCTCGCCCTCGGGCATTTCCTTGAAGGAGGTGTTCTTGATGCTGGCCTTGAGGCCCTGCGTGCGGTTGATGCGGTCGGAGTAGTAGCCGGTGCCGCGGGTGTCGTTTTTCTCGATGGTCGTTTTGCCGACGCTGACGCTGAGGCCGTTTTTTTCCTCCGCCCGGGCGGTGCCGGGAGCGAGGGCGAAAACGAGGGCGAGGAGAAGCGAAAGGAGCGTTTTCATGGGGAGTGGGTGTAAGCGGCGGAAACCCCGCAGGTCAACGAATGTTTCGGCGGGGTAAGGCCGCTGAGCGGAAATTATTAGCTTGGTTTCGCGACCGCCCGCTGGCGTAAGGGTGGCGCATGACGGAAACGGAAGCCTGCGTGGCGCTGAACATGGTACCGGGCCTGGGGCCGGTGCGGATGAAGCGACTGCTGGAGCGGTTTGAAACGCCGGAGCGCGTGCTGCGGGCGCGGGCGGGACAGCTCCGGGAGGTCGAGGGCGTGGGCGCGGAGGTGAGCGAGGGGATCGCGGGATGGGAAAGCCGCGTGGATCTGCCGGCGGAGCTGGCGCGGGTGCGGGACTTTGGCGCGGAGGTGATCACGGGGGCATCGCCGCTGTATCCGCGGCTGCTGAGGGAGATCTACAATCCGCCGATCGTCCTGTACACGTGGGGGCGGCTGACGGAGCGGGACCAGCACGCGCTCGCGGTGGTGGGCTCGCGGAAGACTTCGCACTACGGACTGGAGTGCGCAAAGAAGCTCTCCTACCAGCTCGCCTACGCGGGGCTGACGGTGGTGAGCGGGCTGGCGCGGGGCATCGACACGGCGGCGCATCAGGGCGCGCTCGCGGCGCAGGGCCGGACGGTCGCGGTGATCGGCTCGGGGCTGATGGACCTTTATCCGCAGGAAAACACGGCGCTGGCGGAGAAAATCGCAGCGTCGGGCTCTGTCGTGAGCGAGTTCCCGATGACCTACCCGCCGACCCCGCAGACCTTTCCCTATCGCAACCGGATCGTCGCGGGCTGGAGCAGCGGGCTGCTCGTAATCGAGGCCGGGCTGAAAAGCGGGGCGCTGATCACAGCGGGCCAGGCGCTGGAGCACAACCGCACCGTTTATGCAGTGCCCGGCCCCATCGACCGCCCGACTTCCGCCGGACCGAACCGCCTCATCCAGCAAGGCGCAAAGCTCATCACCGGCGCGGCGGACATCCTCGACGACCTGAACCTGCTCCTCCCGCCGGAGACTGCGAAAACCGTGTCGGCGACGCTTTCACCCGAAGAGCAAACCGTCCTCGAAAGCATCGAAACCTCCGAGACACCGCTCGATTTCATCGTCACAAGATCGGGCTTGCCCATGCCGAAAGTGGCGTCCACTTTGCTCGCCCTCGAAATGAAAAGGCGGGTCAAACAACTTCCCGGCCAGCAGTTCGTACGGCTTTCCTAGACCCCAAACACCATGTCCAAGACCCTCGTCATCGCCGAGAAACCCAGCGTCGCCACCGACCTCGCGCGCGTCCTCGGCGTGAAAAAGGACGGCGACTGGTATGAGAACGACCAGTGGGTCATCTCGTCCGCGGTCGGTCATCTGCTCGAGCTCGCGCCGCCGGAGGGCTTCGAGCCGGCGCGGGGAAAGTGGAAGATCGAGAACCTGCCGTCGCTGCCGCCGGAATTCGCGCTCTCACCGATCGACAAGAACGTGGGCCGGCTCAATGTGCTCAAGCGCCTGCTCAAGCGGAAGGAAGTCGATGCCATCATCAACGCATGCGACGCCGGGCGCGAGGGCGAGCTGATCTTTCGGAACATCGTCCGGGCCGCCGGCGTGAAGAAGCCGCTCCGCCGTCTCTGGCTCCAGTCCATGACGTCCGAGGCGATTCGCACCGCCTTCGACAATCTCCGCACCGACGGCGACATGCAGCCTCTCGCGGACGCCGCGCTTTCGCGCTCCGAGTCCGACTGGCTCGTGGGGATCAATTCCACGCGCGCCCTCACCGCCTTCAACTCGCAGGGCGGAGGCTTTAACAAGACCACCGCGGGCCGCGTGCAGACGCCCACGCTGGCCATCCTCGTGGACCGGGAGGAAAAAATCCGCGCGTTCAAGGCGCGGACTTACTTCGAGGTCTTCGGCGATTTCGGCGTCACCGCCGGGAGCTACCGCGGACGCTGGTTCGATCAGGCTTTTAAAAAGACCGCCGAAGAGGACCGCGCCGAGCGCATCTGGGAGCGGGAGAAAGCGGACGCGATCCAGGCGAAGTGCGACGGCAAGCCCGGCACGATCGAGGAGGAAAAGAAGCCGACCACGCAAGCTCCCCCCCTGCTCTACGACCTCACCACGCTCCAGCGCGAGGCGAACGGGCGGCACGGCTTTCCCGCAAAGATGACGCTCCAGATCGCTCAGGCGCTCTATGAGAAGCACAAGGCGCTCACCTACCCGCGGACGGATTCCCGCTACCTGCCCGAGGATCACGTCGCCACGGCCAAGCGCGTGATGGGCAGCTTCACCGACCGCTCGCTTTCCGTGCATGCCGAGAAGGCGCTGCGCGACGGGCTGGTGCATCCGAACAAGCGCATCTTTAACAACGCGAAAGTCAGCGACCACTTTGCCATCGTCCCTACGGGCACCGTGCCGAGCGGGCTGAGCGAGACGGAGGCGAAGATTTACGATCTCGTCGCGCGGCGGTTCATCGCGGTGTTTTATCCGGCGGCGCAGTTCGAGGTGACGACGCGCATCACCACGGTCGAGGGGGAGAAATTCAAGACGGACGGCAAAATCATCGTCGATCCGGGCTGGCTCGCGGTCTATGGGAAGCAGGCCGAGGGGGAGGGCGAAACCGACAAGGCGATCGTCGCCGTCGCGCCGGGCGAAGGCGCGAAAACCGAGGCCGTGGAGGTGAAGGAAAGCGAGACGAAGCCGCCGCCCCGCTACAACGAAGGCACGCTGCTTTCCGCCATGGAAGGCGCGGGCAAACTGGTGGACGACGAGGAACTGCGCGAGGCCATGAGCGAGCGCGGGCTCGGCACCCCGGCCACGCGTGCGCAGGTCATCGAGGGTCTGATCTACGAGGGCTACCTCATCCGGCAGGGGCGCGACCTCATCGTCACGGCAAAGGGCGTCTCCCTCATCACCCTGCTGCGCAGCCTGCACGCCGAGGCGCTGACCAAGCCGGAGCTGACCGGCGAATGGGAATTCAAGCTCCGCCAGATGGAGCGCGGCCAGCTCTCGCGCCCGGCTTTCATGGACGAAATCCGGGGGCTGACCACCGACATCGTGAGCAAGGTGCGCGGCGGGATGGGCACGGTCGTGGAGGGGCACTTCCACGACCTCGAAGTCCCCTGCCCCAAGTGCGGCGGCGAGCGGTTCAAGGAGAGCTTCAAGGCCTACGAGTGCATCAATCCCAAGTGCAAGCTGCTCATCTGGAAAAGCATGGCGGGCCGCGAACTGGAGCGTGAGGAGGTCATCACCCTGCTCATGGAGAAGCGGGTCGGCCCGCTGGAGGGCTTCCGCAGCAAACTCGGGCGCGCTTTCAATGCCGCCGTCATGCTCGACACCGAGGAGTGGAAGCAGAAGTTCGACTTCCCGGAAAAGGACGGGGCCGACGGGAAACCGCTCGATCTCAGTCAGGCGAAGGACCTCGGCGAGACCCCCCACGGCCACGTCTGGGAGACAGACGCCGCGTTTCTCTGTGTCCCGGCGACGGAGGGGGTGAAGCCCATCCGCATGGGCAAGCTCATCTGCCAGCGCACCATCCCCGCGGACCAGGCGATGAAGATTTTCCGCGACGGCAAGACGGACCTGCTGCCGCGCTTTATCAGCAAGAAGGGCAAGCCTTTTGCCGCGTATCTGAAGCTGGAAGAGGGAAAGGTGACATTCGAATTCGCCCCGCGGGAGAAGAAGGCGCCGGCGAAGAAAAAGGTCGCGGCGGCGCTGCCTAAGTAGCGCGGAATGGGGCGCGCTTCGCCAAGTTTCCGTCCGCTCACTGCGGCGCGGGACAGGCGGCGGGCATGTTTCTCGTTAGCGGGAGGAATTCGCGCCTCACTCAGGGGGTGCCGGCGTAGCCGTGGGCTGGCTCGCGAAAGCCCGGCTGAGGAGGGGGCGGGGCAGGAAAGTTGTTTGACACCCCAAAATGTTGTATTAAACCCGACACATCCCCCAGCCATGACACAAGATGCATTGCTCCAAATGCGGTAGCCTAGAGGATAAAGTCATCGACTCGCGCCTGTCGAAGGACGGTCGTGCGATCCGGCGGCGGCGGGAGTGCGTGGACTGCGCGCACCGCTTCACCACCTACGAGGAGATCGAGCGGGCGGACCTGCGGGTGAGCAAACGCGACGGACGCAGCGAGCCGCTTTCCCGCCAGAAGCTCCTGGGCGGCATGCTCAAGGCCTGCGAAAAGCGACCGGTGAGCGTGGAGACGCTGGAGCACGCGGCGGATGAGGTGGTGCGGGAGCTGGAGACCGAGTTTCAGAGGGAAATCCCATCGCAGGTCATCGGCGCGAAGGTGATGGACAAACTGCACCACCTCGACGAAGTGGCGTATGTCCGTTACGCGTCGGTGTACCGCCACTTTCAGGACATCGGGGAATTTTTGGAGGAAATCCAGTCCCTCGAACGCCGCCCGAAGAAGAGTGTGCTGCAACCGGAGCTATTCAAGTGACAGGGGTCATGTGTCGGGCGGCAGACGGAGTGCCCCGCGCGATTGGCGCGGATTCCCGATTGTCCGCGTCATCTGTGCATCAGCCTTTTCACCTGACATCTGTCACCCGCCCCACGTCACCCATATGATCTGCCTCAAGGACAATCTCCCGGTGATTCAGCTCGCGACCGGGCAGGCGATCGCTTTTGAGCGGGACTGGCTGGTGCGGTCGCTGGCGCAGGCGGCGGCACGGGCCGGGTATGCGAAGTGGTGGCTGGCCACGCATGTGGCGGAGAGCGTGACGGAATTCCTGCGGGAGCAGCGGGAGACGAATGTACTGCCGGTGGAGCGCCTGACCGAGGCCGTGCGCTCCGTCCTGCAGGTGATCGGATACGGGGAAATCGGGCGGCATTTCATCCCGGCGCCGGCCCGCGTGCAGGTCTCGCTGGTGGAGCTGGCGCGGGAGGCGGGATCAGGCTATGAGCTGGCGTTTTTCGAGATGCTGGCGCGGCGCCTTCAGGAGCTGTGCCGGGAGCCCGGCGGCTATTTCGAGCTGCTGGGACTGGAACCGTGCGTAAAGCTGCTCCGCGCCAAAAAATCCTGGAGCCGGGATTGCGACGCGCTCCGCGAGGAGATCGTGACCTTTACCCGCAACCACACCGGCACAGCCGCTGCTCAGAGCGAGATCGCCTTTTCGCTCGCATGACCATTTTTGAAAAGATCGCCACCGGCGAGATCCCGGCCCGACTCGTCATGGAAACGGACGACTTCGTCGCCTTTCACGACGTGAACCCGCAGGCGCCGGTGCATGTGCTCATCGTGCCTCGGCGACCCATCCCGCGCATCGCCGACGCCCAGCCCGGCGACGCCGGGCTGCTTGGCAGGATGCTCCTCGCCGCACCGGCCATCGCAGCCGGCCTGGGCATCGCCGAGAGCGGGTTTCGCGTGGTGATCAATAACGGGCACGACGGCGGCGAATCGGTCCCGCATTTGCACATCCATCTTCTTGGCGGGCGCGGCTTGCAATGGCCGCCGGGCTGAGTATCACTCCGCGCCCTATGCTCGATCCGCTTTTCATCGTCCCGCTCGTCTCCGTGCTCGCGATCTATGTCGTCCGGCTCGTGGAATTGGGCACAAAGCGCGACCTGGTCGCCGGAAAAATCCGCGAAAACCTGACGCTGCGGCTTTTCCTCCTCGCAGGGACGGTCATCTTTGCGGGGTCGATCATCGAGTTCATCTGGCTGCGCCCGAGCCTGCGGTGGGCGCCGTTCATCGCCGGCTGGGTTTGCGGCATCGCCTCCTTCGCCATCAGACGGCGGGCCATCGCCGCGCTGGGCCGCTTTTGGAGCCTGCATGTCGAGATTCGGGAAAACCATGAGTTCGTCCAAAGCGGGCCGTTCCGCTGGGTGCGCCATCCGGCGTATTTCTCGATGATCCTGGAACTGCTCGCGCTCGCACTCATCTGCAACGCGTTTTTCACCCTGATCCTGATCCCGCTCTTTTTCGTCCCCGTCCTCATCATGCGCATCCGCATCGAGGAGGTGGCGCTTGTGGAGAAATTTGGCGACGCCTACCGGGAATTCCAGCGCACCAAGCCCGCCCTGATCCCCTGGAAATGGTAGCCCGTCTCTCACGCTCCGAGCCGCAGGAACGGCGCGTGGTCATCACCGGCATCGGGGTGATCGCCGCGAACGGGCTGACCGTCGAGAAATTCTGGGACACCCTGCGCCGCGGCATCAGCGGCGTGAAGCCGACCACGCGCTACGACGTGAGCAAGCTGCCGGTGAAAGTCTCGGCGGAGATTCAGGGATTCAAAGTCGAGGAACATCTGGAAGCCGTGAAGCTGAACCGGCTCGAGCTTTCCGTGCAGTACGGGCTCGCCGCCTCTGCCGAGGCCGTGCGCGACTCAAAGCTCGACGTCGCCGAGATCGATCCCGACCGCATCGGCATCGTCGAGGGCACGACGACCAGCGGCGTGAGCAATGTGCTCAAGGTGCAGGAGCAGATGCAGGGAAAGCAGAAGATCCATCCCTACAACGCCATCGGCGGCTACTGCGGCGAAGGGAGCAGCGCCATCGGCATCTATCTCGGCATCCACGGCCACGCGCTCACCTACTGCTCCGGCTGCGCTTCCGGCGCGGACGCCATCGGCTACGCGTGGCGGACGGTGAAAGACGACGACGTGGACATGATGGTGGCGGGCGGCTCGGACGCCATGTTTGAGGCGCAGCATTTCGGCTTCTGCCGCCTGCGTGCGATGAGCGAGCTGGAAGGCCCGCCCGGGACGCAGATGCGTCCTTTCGACGAGACGCGCGACGGCTTCATCCTCGGCGAGGGCTCCGCGTATTTCGTGGTGGAGGAACTCGGCCACGCCCTCAGCCGCGGGGCGAAAATCTACGCGGAGATCGTCGCCCATGGCCGCAGCGCCGAGAGCTACCACCCCACCGATCCGCATCCCGACGGCTTCGGCTACATCAATGCCATGCGCCGCGCCATGCGCCGCGCCGGCATCCACGGGCCCGAGGTGGACTACATCAATGCGCACGGCTCCGCGACGCCGCTGAACGACCCGCTCGAAACAAAGGCGATCAAGGCGGTCTTCGGCTCCCACGCGGCCCGCGTCGGCATCAGCGCGACAAAGCCGATCACCGGCCACACGATGGGCTCAGCCGGCGCCATCGAGGCCGCGGTCTGCGCGCTCGCCATCCACCATCAGGAGATGCCGCCGACGATCAATCTCAAGACGCCGGCGGCCGGCTGCGATCTGGACTATCTCGCGCGGGGGCCGCGTCCCTATCCGGTGAATGTTGCGATGAACCTCAACGCCGGCTTCGGCGGGCGCTACGCCTGTCTGATCATGCGCCGGTACTCCGGTACATGAACTTCCTCACGACTGCGGCGCTCACGGCGGCTGTCGTCAATCTCGCGCTCTCCCTTTTCGTCTTCTGGCAGAACACGAAAGCCCCGCTCCACCGCGCCTATCTGGTCTGGGGTCTCAGCGTGGTGCTCTGGAATGCGAGCGCCTTCGTGATGATGCTCGATGTCACGCGAGAGACCGCGTTCTTCGCGGCGAAGCTCCTCCAGCTTGCCATCATCATCGCGCCGATCGCCCTTTTCACGACCTCGCTGCTAGTCGCGGAAAAGCGGATCCCCAAGCTGGTGCTTTGGCCGTTTTGCGCACTGCACACATTCTTCGCCGGTTCACTGTTTGTCCCGGGGTGGTTCATCACCGGCGTGCACCAGATTCAGATCACCGGCAGGACGCCGCCCCTGCTGGGATGGTGGTCCGAGCCTGGGGCGCTCTTTTGGGCCTACACGATCTCCTACACTGTTCTGCTCGGCGCATCGATCGTCGTCCTTTACCGCGCCCAGCGCGAGGCGCACTCGCTCCAGCGCCTCCGCATCCGGGCGATGCTCGTCGCGATGGTGTGCATCATCTCCGCGGGAACGAACGACCTTTTCCCGATCATCGGCACTGCGTTCGGCGAGGGGAGCAGGCTGTTTTCCGTCGTCGGCGATGTTGTTCAGCCGCTCTACCCGCTTGTGCGCTGGCACTTTGTCCCGCTCGGAAACGTGGCCGCATGCCTCTACATGACGATCGTCGCCTACAGCGTCCTCCAGCACACACTGCTCGATGTGCATGTGACGCTGAGCCGGATGGTCGCGCACTTCATCCGCATCGGCTTCATCCTGCTCATCGGGCTTTGCCAGTTGCTCGTGATCTCGGCCATCGCTGGGCAAAGCTTTCCGGCATTCTCGGTTTACTGCGCGCTCGGGGTTCTCGGCGCCTGCGCGGTCATCGCCAGCATTTTCTTCCCCCGCCTCTTCGGCGTGAGCGGCACCGAGACCTTTGAGCGCAAGCTGCTCGGCGACCGTTTCGAGTATCAGGACAAGGTGCGCAGCTTCATCGCCAGCATGTCCTGGTACAGCGACCTCGACCTGCTGCTGGACGACCTGCATGAGATCTTCAACCGCTCCTTCCGCATCGCGACCTACCAGATCATCCTCCGCGACGACACCAACCGCAGCTTCAACCTTTTCCGCGCGCACCCAGACGAGCCGGCGCGGCAGATTCCGGAGCTGAAGGCCCAGTCCCCCGTCCTTCGCTATTTCGAGTGGGGCAAAGGTGAGTATCTCTCGCTCCAGCGGCATCATCTCCGGATCGCGCCGGGAAGCATCGAGCGCGAGGCCAGCTCGCAGCTCGAACAGTTTGGCGCGCAGTTCTGCTTTCCGCTCGCCGCGCAGAGCGAGCCCTTCGGTCTCCTCCTGATCGGCAAAAAAATCTCCGACGAGCCTTTCACCGCCACCGACATCAATCTCCTCGTCTCGCTCGTGAAGAACATGAGCCTGATGGTGAACCAAATCCGCCTGAAGACGCAGATTTTGCAGACGCAGGAATTGGATTTGCTAGGAAGGATGTCCCGCGGCATGGCCCATGATTTGAACAACCTTCTCACCCCGGTTTGGACGCTCCTCCAGCTCTCCGGCGAATCCGGCAAGGGCTTCGATGACGAACTCCTCCCTGTCGCCCAGCGCAACATCAAGACCATGCGTGCCTACATCCGCGAGGCGCTTTTCTTCTCCGAGAATCTGCGGCCCGACCTGCAGTTTGGCCGCCTCGACCTCGTGATCCAGCAGGCCGTCGATCTCGCCCGGGCGAGCCGCAAAAAGGAAGTCGAAGTCATCTCCGTCACGCCGGGCGAGGTGCTCGTGGAAATGGACGAAGTCCTCATGCAGCGCCTCATCGCGAACCTGATCTCCAACGCCATCGACGCCTCGCGGCCCGGGGCGCAGATCCACGTCCATCTCGACCGCCTCGCCCGCTCCGATGATCAGGACTGGCTCCGCGTCCGCGTGATCGACCAGGGCGAGGGCATTCCAAAGGAGAATCTCAACCGCATCCTCAAGCCGTATTTCACCACGAAAAACCGCGGCGACGAAAATCGCGGCTTCGGTCTCGGGCTCGCGATCTGCCGAAAGATCGTCACCGTCCACGGCGGCAATCTTTCGATTGCCAGCGTGCTGAAAAAAGGCACAACCGTTCAGGTCGATGTCCCCAGCCGCCACCCGCAGACAGCGGCATCGGCCATCGCCGTACCCGCCTAAATGCGCACCCTCCTAGTCATCACCAAACAGCCCACGCTGGCCGCCGCCGTCGCCACCGTGCTGGACTCGGTGAAATTCCAGATCATCACGAAAGACGCCGTCGCCGAGGCGGAATTTCTCCTGTCCCGTGGCGCCATCGACGCCGCCATCCTTGATGTCGAACTGACCGACGCCAGGGCGGTGCGGTTGATCGAGGAACTGAAAAGTTTCGCTCCAAAGTGCCCCATCCTCATCTACACGGCCGAAGCCCAATGGGAGTGGGAGGAGGACGCCTACCTCCTCGGCGTCTCGCACGTCCTGACGAAGCCCGTGCGCGGCAAACTGCTCAACACGCTGCTCGAACGGCTCTTCCCGGAAGACGATACCGCGCGGCCCCTCGCCATCCGGCCTGCGGCGGCGATCGAGACTCCGGTGCTCCGGCCCTACGTCGATCAGGTGCGCGCCCTTGAGGCGCTCCGGCGCTTTACCAGCATCCTCACGCACAGCCTGGACTCCTCGGCGCTGCTTAAACAATTCCTCCTGCTCCTGCGGGAGATCATCGGCGTCAATCGCGCGATCATTTTCCTCCGCAAACCCGCGGGCATGCTCAGCGACAGCCCGCTCTCGCAGGATGACCGCTGGCTGCGCTCGGCCTGCGCCATCGGGCACGACCAGAGCGTGCTCCAGCATTTCGCGCTTTCCCTCGGCGCGGGCATCGGCGGGCACCTGCACCGGCAGGGGCGCATCCTCCGCGCGAGCAGCCACGACGCGCAGTCGAATCGCGAGATAACCAAGGAATTCCAGCTCGTCGGCGCGGAGGTCGCCATCCCGATTCTCGACCGCGAATCGCTGATCGGCGTGGTCGTTTTCGACGAGCGTCTGACCGGCGAGCCCTACGCCAACGAGGAACTCGCGCTCATCTTCCACATGCTCGAGGAAGTGGGCCTCGCGATCCGCAACACGTGGCTGCACGACCAGCTCCTCGGCAATCATGCGATGATCGCCGACATCCTCGGCCACCTCGGCAGCGGCTGTCTCGTGGTCGGCGCCAACCTCGCGACGCTCCACGCGAACCATTCCGCCGAGCGTTTCTTTCTCCAGGACTTTCCGGGAAAGAACCGGCTCGAATTTTCCGACCTGCCGCAAATGCTCGGCAGCATGGTCTTCACAGTCATCAAGACCGGTGTGGGCGTCCCCCCTTTCAAATACCAGCGTCCGGGCTCCCCGCATCTGTTCTACCGCATCTCGATCCTGCCCTTTCGCGCCCCCACCGCCACGGCGACAAACGCGGCACTGCTCATCATCGACGACATCACGGAGCACGAACGCGCCCAGCAGCTCGAGATCGAGTCCGCGAACCTCCGCCTAGTCAAGTCCATGGCCGAGCATCTCGCCCACGAGATCGGCAATTCGCTCGTCCCGCTCTCCACCCACCAGCAGCTCCTAAAGGACTCGATCAACGATCCCGAGTTCCAGGATTCCCTGTCCCTTGTGCTGGCCTCCGGGGTGAAACGCATCTCGCGGCTCGCCAGCCAGATGGTCTTTCTCGCCCGCGAATGGCAGGCGGATTTCCGCGACCCGGTGCCGCTCTCCGACCTGCTCGTCGAGGCCTTTCAGGAAGCGCACACATTTCATCCCGGAAAAAAGGTCGCGCAGCTCACTTTCAACAAGGATCTCGCGCCTTGGAAAATCGCCGGCGACCACAAGGCCCTGCGGCATGCCTTTTCCGAGATCATGCTCAATGCGCTCCAGGCGAACCCCGACGCCCCGACCGTGTCTGTGCATCTCACCGAGAGCCCCGGCGGCGGCGCGCAAATCCAGGTCGAGGTGCGCGACTCCGGGCAGGGCTTCAATCCCGAGATCGCCCTGCGGGCTCCGGAACCGTTTTTCTCCACGCGCAATGTCGGACTCGGTCTCGGCCTGACCGTCTCGCGGAAAATCATTGAGAGCCACCACGGCAGAATCGAGATTCCCTCCTCTCAAAAAGGCGAGTCGGGGATTGTCCGGGTCTCATTGCCGCTTCTCGATTAGGCGAAAAACCGCCGCGGTTCATTTTGGTGCTGGCCAAGGCACCGGGATTGCTTTCTCATCCGCGCAAAATGACCCCAAAGAAATCCCTCCTTTGTCTGGCCTGCGCCCTCACGCTCTCGGCCCCCACAGCATTTTCCCTCGGCTTCCGCATCGCGGATCAGAACGCCGAGGCCACCGCCCGCGGCGACGCCTTTGCCGCCACCGCCGACAACCCCTCAGCCGTCTATTACAATCCTGCCGGCATCACCCAGTTGGAGGGCACGCGGGTCCTCCTCGGCACGTATGCCACCACCCTGCGCGAACGCGTTGATCCCGAGGCGCCGGGAGCGGAAGCATTTTCCAATACGAATCACGAATTCCAGTTCGCGCCCCAGTTTTTTGTCACCTCCAAGGCCAAGGGCTGCCCGATCGCAGTCGGCCTCGGCGTGTATGTCCCCTACGGTCTGGGTCTCGAGTATCCGGACGACACGCCTTTCCGCACCTCGGCGCGCAAGGGCAAGATCATCTACGTCGCGATCAATCCCGTGATCGCGTGGAAAATCTCCGACACCCTCTCGGTCGCCGCCGGCCCGTCCGTCAACTACGGCAATGCGGAACTTCAGCAGGGCGTGCTCGCCGAGGGCGACACGTTCAAGTTCAAAGGCGACGGCATCAGCTACAGCTTCAGCGCCGGCATCAAGTGGGATCCGCATCGCATGCACCACTTCGGCATCACCTACCACAGCGCCGCGTCCATCGACTTCGAAGGGCACACCACGCTGCACACCGATCCCTTCACCGTCGCCACCCCGTTCGGCCCCTTCCCCGTCGCCGGGATCGACCGCCGCGAGGAGGCCGAGGCGCGCTTCCACATCCCTCAAAACATCGTCTTCGGCTATTCGTTCACGCCGACGCCCGAATGGAACTTTGAGTTCAACGCGGACTGGACCGACTGGCAGCGCCTGAAAGTGGTGACCCTCCGTCAGGAGAAAAGCGGGAACATCTCGATCCCGTTCAACTGGCAGTCGAGCTGGTTCTGGGAGTTCGGAGCCACGAGGAAATTCTCAAACGGCTGGCAGGCGAGCGTCGGCTACATCTGGAGCGAAAACTCCGTTTCCAATGACAGTTTCAGTCCCGTCGTCCCCGACTCAAACCGCCACGTTTTGAGCGCCGGCTTCGGGCAGAAACGCGAACGTTTCAACTGGAACATCGCCTACCAGTGGGCGTACGGTCCCACCCGCACCATTTCCCAGGGCACATCGTCCGACGGGACCTACCGCGCCCAGGGCAATGCCATCAATCTGACACTTGGATACGATTTTTGAGCCTGCCGCCGTCGCTCCCCTCGAACGCCCGGCGATAAAGCCGACCCTCCTCATCGTCGATGATGAAGAGGGGCCGCGGCAGTCCCTGCGCATCGTCTTTAAGAACGACTACAACGTCCTGCTGGCGACCAACGGGCTCGACGCGATCGAGCTTGTCAGGAACAACGCCGTGGATGTCACCGTCCTCGACATCATGATGATGGGCATCTCCGGGGTCGAAACGCTCAAGGAGATCAAGCAGATCGACCCTTCCGTCGAAGTCATCATGCTCACGGCATTTGAAACCATCGAGACCGCGCGCCAGGCCCTGCGCCACGGCGCGAGCGACTACCTCAACAAGCCGTTCGACATCTCCACGATGCGCGCCGCCGTGGCCCACGCCGCGCAAAAGCACCGCGCCACGCTCGAGTTCAAGCGCGGCAACCAGCAGCTCCAGACGCTCCAGCGCGAGATTCAGCATCACCGCATGGCCGAGGAGATGGCCCGCACCCAGGGCGAGATCTACGCCAGCGTCCTCCACGACATCAACAGCCCGCTGACCATCATTTCCGGCTTCGTCGAGCTCATCAACCGCTCCATGGAAAACGCCGCACGGGTCGAGGGCGAGCAGCTCGAAACCATCAAGGGCGACCTGAGCCGACTCAATGGCCAGATCGGCCGGTGTGTGGAAATTTCCCGGCGCTACCTCAGCTTTCTCCACAGCCAGACCTCGGAGAAATCCAATGTCGCCGTCAATCAGGTGATGAGCGACCTCACCGAGCTGCTCAGCCGGCACCCGAGCGCCCGCGGCCAGCAGCTCTCCGTCAGCGGTCTCGATATCGACGTCACCGCCGCGATCAACGGAACCGATTTTCTCCAGATCCTGCTGAACCTCACGATCAACGCGCTGCAGAGCACCACAGAGGCCCATCGGGTCGATGTCTCCTGCCGCCTGCACACCGCACCCATCGCGGTCGGAGACTTCCCGGACGGCCCCGAGCAGCGCGTGATCAACCGCGAGAACTTCGCCAATCATCCCCCGGTTCTCACCATCACCATCGAGGACAACGGCCCCGGCATTCCGCCGGAGAATCTCCGCCGCATGTTCGAGGAGCGCTTCACCACCAAGGCGCCGGAACACGGCACCGGCCTTGGCCTCTCGATCGTCAAACGCCTCATCCGCGAGGCCAATGGCGCGGTGATCATCCAGTCCACGGCTGGCAAAGGCTCGAAATTCACCGTCTGCCTCCAGACCACGTAGCCTCGGCTTTCCTCCAGGGTCCTTTTTAGTCCCGCCCGGTCATCGGGTGCATCTGGCGGCGGATCGACCGCGAGCGCGCCAGCGGGATCAGCGCCAGCACCTGCAGGCCGATTCCCGCCATCGGCTTCTTCGTCAGTCCCTTGGGCCGCGGCACATCTCCGCCGATCATCACAAAAAGCACGATCGAAAACGCCATGATCGAGATGACCAGCATGGTGCCCAGAGCGTAGCGCGCCCACGCCATGCGCCGCCAGATGCCGATGAGCATCATCTTCGTCCCGAGAGCGCTCAGAATCGTCAGCCCGCTGAGGAGCGGCACCGGATTGAACGGGTCATACGTGAAACGCAAATACAGATAGTCCGCGCCGCACAGCACGAGAAAAATCGCGCAAACCCAGAGCCGCGCACGGAGCTTCCAATTCGGTGGGACGGGAGGGTGGGTCATCGTTTCTCTAGTTCTTCGCAGGGGCCAGCTCCAGAATTCGGCCCGGCAGCCAGCCGAGCTTGTCTTTGAAAGTCACCGGCCGCGTGTATTCGAGGATCAGCACCCGCCCCGGCCCCGTCCCGAGCACGTCGAGCGGCCGCGCCAGCGGTGCGAGCACCGTCTCCACGCGCGCCGTGCACGAGCCGTCCTCACGTTTTGTCACATGCACCGAGAGCAGGTCGAAACCCACGTCCTCCGGCGCGGCGGGAGCGCCGAGCAGATTGCCAAAGCGCGTCACCAGAAACCCACCGCGCAGCGCCTCCGGAAAATCCGCACCGCACCAGATCGCGCCGCCGGGGCACGAGTGCGGATCGAAAGTCCCGATCCCCTTGCCCGTCCCGCCCGCGGCAGGCCCGAGATTCATCACCGGCGGCGTGAAGGCGAGGCCCTCCGGCGGCGGCGGAGTGTGCGGATACGGGAAGCCCGGCTTCACCGGCCAGTCCGAAAACTGATACGGAAATCCGTAGTGCCGCCCCCGCCCGACCAGGTCCATCTCTTCCGGTGCGCTGTAGTCCGGCCCGTTCGCAAACGTGAAAAGACTCCCCTCTCCGTCCCACGCAAACCCGTAGGGATTGCGGATTCCCCGCGCATACATCTCGATCTCCGGCTTCTCCGCCTTCGGATCGAACCTCCACACCCCCGCCGTCGTCCCGACCTCGGCCCCTTGGAAATAGTGCTCCTTTTCCCCGCGCACCTCACCGCCATCGGTCCGCGAGCCGCTGCTCACGTAGAGCATCCCGTCCGGCCCGAATCCCAGATGGCTGACCCCGTGATTCATCCCGCCGACTCCCTGCGGATACGACGTCCGGAACCACGGCAGCAGCTTCGCCGGATGTCCGCCGATCGTTTCGCTCGACCGCCAGATCACCACCTCATTCGTGTAAACGGGCACGTCTTTCGTCAGCTTCTGATTGCTCACCACCCAGAGCCGCCCATCCCCGTCGAGGGTCATCCCGAGCGTCACCAGATCACCGCGCTTCGGGTCCAGATATTCCGCCGCCTGGATGACCGGCGTCAGCGCGCCAGCCGCCGCGTCCAGCGCATACACCCCGCCGTTCTGTGCCAGCACATAGACCGTCTGGCCGCCGCCCGCGAGCCGCGTGCAAAACTCCGGCAACTGCACCACCTCCCGCAGGATGAATCCCGCGGGCGCCTTTGGCAGCGGCTGATACGCCGTCGATTTTACCAGGTCCGCATACGTCGGAAAGCGCGACTTCGCCCGCGCCGCCGCGACCTCTGCCTCGGTGAAAGCGCCCGCCTTGTTCCCCCATGAACCCGCCACATAAGTCAGCACGTCCGCGACCTGCTCGTCGTCGAGCACCTGCGCAGGCATCACGCCGTTGTAGGTCTGCTTCAAAACCGTGATCGGCCCCGACAAGCCCTCGCACAGCACCTTGATCGTCCGCTCGCGATCCCCAGCCATCCAGTCGCTCCCGGCCAGCGGCGGAAAGACCGGCGGCGCACCCTGCCCGCCCTGCTGATGACACATCAGGCACTTCTCCGCGTAGATCTTTTCACCCCGCTCCATCCGCTTGTCGTCCGCCGCATCCGCCGGCGCGACTCCCCACCCAAGCGCCGCGAGCAGCAGAGCAAAACTCCGGTGTAAGCGACGCGGGGCGGAAATCATGGGGCGCGACGTTAAAGGCTGCCCCGCCTTAGTCAATCGCGCCCGAAGCCGTTATCGGAGCGGCCCCGCGCGGCGAGGAATATCCTTTTGCGCAGGGAGGGCGTCTGCCAGCCTCCGGGCTGTCCAAACAAGGAGGTCGCACATGCCGGATGATCCACCAGCAGACACACCCATCGCGTGGCCGGAGGTTTTGCAGCAGGAGCTGGAGTCCTTCGGCTTCCCCACCGTCGCCGTCGATCTGACGAAACACCCCGACGAGCGGCTGCGCGAAGCCCACGCGCGCATCCGCGCCCTCCAGCCTGAGCGCTCGGCGCTGTGCATCTCGGGCGGCGGCATTCGCAGCGCCACCTTTGCGCTCGGCGTCGTGCAGGCGCTGGCAAAGGCGGAGCTGCTGCCAAAGTTCGACTACCTCTCGACCGTCTCCGGCGGCGGCTATCTCGGCAGCATGCTCAGCGCCTGGATTTACAGCCATCCGCAGGGACTCGCCGGCGTGAATGCGGAGCTCGCCGCGACCTGCGCGCACGGGCCTTCCCAGCCGGAGCCCGCGCCGCTCAATCACCTGCGCCGGTTCAGCAACTATCTCTCCCCAAAGCTCGGCCTCTTCTCCGCCGATGGCTGGACGCTCATCGCCACCGCACTCCGCAATCTCCTGCTGAACTGGACGGTCTTCGTGCTCATCCTCGCCGGCCTCCTGACAGTCCCGTGGCTCGGCCTGCTGAGCGTCCTCGCGCTCCCCACTCCCGGCCAGCTCCACGCGCTTCTGGCCGTCGCGTTTGTCTGCTTCGCCATCGCCACCGCCTACCCCGGCCTCGATCTGCCCAGCCTCGGCGACTTCCGCGGGCGGCAGACCTGCTTCCTCTTCGGATGGCTCGCGCCGCTCGTCATCGGCATGCTCTGCCTCGCGTCCTGGTGGGCCGGCTTCACAAACACCGAGGGCGGCGCGGCGGCCTGGCTGGCTTCGCCGGATGGAAAATGGGAGGTCGTCTGGTTCCTCGTGAAATTCTCCGCAGTCGGCGCGCTTCTCGCGGTGGTGCTCGTGGTCCCGCGCCAGATCGCCACCGGCATCTTCCGCCAGCGCGCTACGCTGAAGCACTGGCGCGACATTCTGCTCATCACCCTCGTCGCCGTCGCCGTCGTCGGCGCTCCGGGCGCCGCGCTCCTGTGGTGGCTGGCGGCGGACGTTTTCCCAAACCCCGGCCAGCATGCGATTCCTTACATCACCTTCGCGCCCGTCGTGATGCTTCAGGGTTTCTTCCTCCTGAATTCGCTTTTCGTCGGCTTCACGAGCTGGCTGTCGCAGACGGACGACCGCGAGTGGTGGGCGCGCGCCGCGGGCTGGGTCGGCGCGATCACCGTGGGCTGGCTCGCGGTGCACGGCCTCGTCTTTTGGGTCCCGCAGTGGGTCGAGATTCATCTCGGCCCCGCGCTCAAGGCGTCCATCGCCGCGTCCGGCGGCGTCCTCGGCTTCATCGCCGCAAAGCTCGGCGCGAGCGGCAAAACGCCAGCGTTTCTAAAGGACAATCCCGGTGCGAAAAAAAACCTGCTGCTCACCGGCGCGGCAGTCGCCTTCTTCGCCCTGCTCTCCTGCGGCGTCTCGCTGATCGTGGACACGCGGATATTTCACGCCGCCATGCTCCCCACGGTCCTCGCGAAAGCGGGCACGCACAATGCCTGGTGGCACTCACTCGAGGATCGCGAGGCGTCAGCGCCAGCGGGATTCACGCTGGCGGTCCCGCGTCCCCCGCCCGCTCCGCTCGTCGAGGAGAGCGTCTTCGCGCAGGCCCGGCTCGATATTCACCGGCTCACGCTGCCCGATCTCGTGGAGATCTTCCGCGACCCGCCGAATCCGTGGCGCACGGTACTCGATGACCGCCGTTCCTTCTCCCGCTTCGGCCTGCTTCTGGAGCCCGCTCCCGACCGCGGCGAGGCTCCTCCGCCATCCCGCGGACTCCCCGGTCTCATCCACCGGTTGCTTGGGGATGGCGACCCCTACCGCGCCTTCGCCCTCGGCATTGGCCTCACGCTTCTCGCGCTCCTCGGCGGCGGATTCGCCATGGGCTGGATCGTGAACGTCAACCGCTTCTCCCTCCACGCCACCTACCGCGTCCGCCTCGTCCGCGCCTACCTCGGCGCGCCGCGCACCGGCCCGCGTCCCGACACCGGCCCGGCCCGCCACCGCCGCCGCTCGCCGCATCCGTTCACCGGTTTCGATCCCGACGACGACATCCGCATGACGGCCCTCGATCACCCGCGCCCGCTCCACGTCATCAATATGACGCTCAACCTCGTCGGCGGCGACGAACTGGCGTGGCAGGAGCGCAAGGCCTCCTCCTTCACCGCCACCCGCCTGCACTGCGGCTACGCCCGCGGCTACCGCCCGAGCG
>JANOBH010000296.1:0-9837 GCA_031411535.1 Chthoniobacter sp.
TTCAGCCCGGCGATTTTCTCCAGCAGGCCAAACGCCGCCGTCAGTTGGAACACCCCCGCCGGCGAGCGCCGGTCGCCCTCGCGTTTGCGCGGCGCACCGTCCTCCCCCGGCACCGCATGCAAGCCCAGCCCCCAAGCCAGCCCACACTGCCCGAGCACGGCCGGCACCGCCTTTCCCACCGGCACCCAAGCCGCCCCGGGGGCGGCGCGCTCGAAGCGCCGCACTGTCGCCGCCGAGGCGCTCCAGTCCACGGCCGTCACGAGCACAAGCTGCCCGCAGTCGCGCGGGATCGCTTGCTCGAAACCGGCGGCGAACGTGGGCATCGGCAAAAAAAGGAGGGTGAGAAAAACGGCGATCCGCATGCGCCCGACCTTAGCGAGCGGGCGGGGCTTGCGCGGCGAAATTCGGCCGCCTGGCAGCCAAAGAAACACTTGCGCCCCTTCCCTCGCCTGCTACACATTCCGCCCTCGCGAAAAGCTCGGGTGGTGAAATGGCAGACACGTACGTTTGAGGTGCGTATGCCGCAAGGCGTGGGGGTTCAAGTCCCCCCCCGAGCACTTGCGAAACTGCTTCGGAAACCCCGGCGATTTTCTTCCCGGAATTCATCGCAGATCCGCAGCCAGGCCGCGGCGTGCGGCCGGTCTGTAAAAACGCGCTCATGGACGCTCACGGCCCCGCAGGTAAGCTGCACCCTGATGACCGCCCAATCTGAAGCCCTCCTCCGCCTGTTGCACGACGACGATCCCGCGACTTTGAATCTCCTCAAGCGCGAACTCGCCCGCCGCGGCCGCCCGGCGCTCCCCGAGATGCGCGCCCTCCTTGCGCAGGCCGAGCCGGCTGCTGCGCGGCATCTGCGCGACGTGATCGCGCAGATCGGCGCAGATGCAGCGGACGCCGAGTTCGGGAAACTCTGTGCCGACTTTCGTCGCGATGGCGACATCGAGGACGCGGCTTGGCGGATGGCCGCGGCATTTCTTCCGGGCGAGGATTTCACCCGCCAGCGCGCCCTGCTCGACTCCTGGGGCGCGGAGGTCACACGCCGGTTGGGGAAGGCCGAGAGCGACCTCGACCGCATCGAAACGCTCGTCGAATTCCTCGCGGAGGACGTGGGTCTGCGGGGCAATACGGAGGACTACCACAGCATCGATAATTCACTCCTGCCGCAGGTCATCGACACCCGCCTCGGAATCCCCATCACGCTCTCGCTCGTCTATATCCTCGTCGGCCGGCGCGCAGGGATTCCGATTTCGGGCGCCGGCCTGCCCGGCCATTTTCTGATCCGCCACGGGCAGAACTTCTTCGACCCGTTTCATAGTGGAGTGCAGGTCGGATTGGAGGAATGCCGCGCGCGCATGGCGCAGCAGGGGCTCGCACTCACGGCCTCCACGCTCCAGCCGGTTCCGGCCCCGCAGTTCCTCGCGCGCATGCTCCAAAACGTCCGCGCCATCGCCGAAAAAACCGACCCGCCGCTCGAGGCGAAACTGGCGGAATGGATCGATGCCCTGGGCTCCGCGAGGAGCAAATGACAATCGCCGCCCACCGGGCCGGCCACGCCCTCACGCCAGCTCCCGCGCGCACAGCCACAGCATGCGGGGGAGATGGAAGGGCCCCTTGAACATGTTGCCCTTCGCCCGCTGCGACACGCTGCCGTCGCGGTGCAGGTAGCCATACCACTCGCCGTGCTCGCCATCGGGGAAGTGCGCGAAAGCCCAGTCGTGGACCTGCGCATGCATCTCCGCGTAGCGCGGCTCGCCAGTCAGCTTCCATGCGAGCAGCGTCGCGATGACCGCCTCGCAGTGCGGCCACCAGAACTTCATGTCGTGCCAGTATTCCTGCACCGGCAGCCCGCGCAGATCCGTGAAGTAAAGCAGCCCGCCGTGCTCGGCGTCCCAGCCCCGCGCCCACATCCAGTCGAGGATTTGCGCGCCGAGCGCGATGAGCCGTGCATCCGCGCGCAGGCGGCCCTCGTGCATGATGAACCACGCGCACTCGATGGCGTGGCCGGGATTCAGCGTGCGCCCGTCCAGGTGGTCGAGGACCGCGCCATCGGGCGCGACGACTTCCATCAGCGCCGCGTGTTCCGGCTTTAGAAAATCTCGCTCGATCTCGGCGATGCCCGCATCGATCCATTCGCTGCACGTCCGTCCACTCACGCGCACGTCGCCGAGATTCGCCCGCAGCTCCTGCGCCGTCACGATCCCTATCATGTGCGCACCGATTCCCTTCATCGGGCGCGTCGGCTCGTATTTCGGCAGCATCGCACCCGGCTCAAAGCTGAATCGCAGATAGGTCTCGAATGCCTTCACCGCCTCCTCCGCCGCACGCGCATCGCCGCTCGCCTTGGCAAATGCAGCGGAGCTGATGGCGGCGAAGCTTTCGCTGAAAACATAGCGCCGCATCCGCAGCGGCTGTCCCTCGCGCGTGACGGTGAACCACATCTTCCCTTCCGGCGAATGGCAGTGCCGCCGCGAAAACTCCACGCAGGAGCGCGCCGCCTCCAGCCACTCGGCGCGCGGCTCCACATGGTTGAAAAGCGTCGCAAACATCCACCCCGCACGGCCCTGAAACCACACGCTCTTGTCGGAATCCAGCAGCGAGCCATCGCGATCGAGCGCGGTGAATATCCCGCCGTGCTCGCGGTCGATTCCGTGCCGCAGCCAGAATGGCATCACGTCATCGAGCAGCGTGTCGCGGTAGAGCGCGGCGAGCTGCGCGCGGCTGCCGGCGTCGGTGAGGTCAGTCGTCATTGGCGCCACAGCTCAAAGAATCCGAGCGTATCGAGTTCGCCGCGGAGGGACTTCGCCTGCGCGGCGCTGAGAGAGCCATTCGGCAGGCGCGCGGGGCCGACATCCACGCCGAGCATTGCCATCGTCGCCTTTGCCGCGCCTATGTAGCCGTGGCGCGCGAGCAGCGCGATGAGCCGGGTGCTGCGATGCTGCGCGTCGCGGGCGGCCGCGAGATCTCCGCGCTCAAAGGCCGCGATGAGGCCGTGGTAAAGCGGCGCGGCGAAATTAAAGCTGCTCCCCACCGCGCCGCGCGCGCCGGTCGCGAGTGCGCCGAGCATCCATTCATCGATGCCCCACGGGATGTCCCAGTCGCCTGCGCCGAGGCACTGGAGATACGCCATCAGGTCGGGATTCGTGAACTTCAGCCCGGCGAGCGTCGGGATGCGCTCGGGCGCCTTTTCCAAAAACTCCGGCATCGGCAGCGACACGCCGGTGAGCGCGGGGATGTCGTAGTAGTAGAACGGAGTCTCCGGCGCGGCGGCTGCGATGTCGGCGCAGCAGGCGATCAGCAGATCGAGCGAGCGCGGCTTGAAATAGGACGGTGCGAGCGCCGAGATCGCGACCGCGCCGAGTTGCTGCGCTTGCGCGGCGAGGGAACGGGAATCGGCGAGGCAGTTCGACCCGACGTGGATGACGACCTTCAGCGCGGTGCCGCGCGCGACATCGCTCCAGCGCTGCGCGAGCGCGAGGCGTTCATCGAGCGAGAGCGAGCTGCTTTCGCCGGTGGTGCCGCCGATGAAGACAAAGCCGACTCCGTCTTTCAAAAGGTGCGCGGCCTGCGTCTCGACGGCGGTGAGATTCAGCGAGCCGTCCGCGTGGAAAGGCGTGTGCGTGGCGGCGGTGAGGCCGTGGAGAGGGTGTGTGGGTTTCATGGAAGAGGGCGGGGTTTGATCAAAAGGACGAGGACGACGGAGAGCACTGCGGCGCTCGCGAAGATGCTGAAGATGCCGAAGATCGGCACGTGCCGGTCACGCATGATGCCGAAGCCCCAGTCGGCCATGCCGCCGGCGCTGATGCTCACGAGATTCATGATGCCGTAGCCGGTCGCGCGCAGCTTGGGGCGCGTGATCTGGCAGAGGATCGGCATGTTGTTGCAGTCGAAGAATCCCCAGCCGAGGCCGAACAGAATGAGGAACGCGATGGCGACCCAGAGCTGTCCGGTCTGCGGCGCATAGCCGACGCCGAACATCGCCGGGATGATCATCGCCATGCCGAGCGCGCTGACGTGGATGCGGCCCCGCAGCGAGTGGCGCATCCACTTGTCCGCGAGCCAGCCGCCGCCGAGCGCCCCGATGATCGCGGCCACCTGCCAGTAAAGCGTCGCGGAGACGCCGGCCTTGCCCTGGCCGATGTGGAATTCCGCCTTCAGGATCGCCGGCATCCAGTCGCGCACGACCCAGCCGGCCAGCGCGGGCAGCGTGAAGTAGAGCACGAGCAGGATGAACGAGCCGTTCGTCAGCAATTCCTTCGCGGCGCCGAGCGGCGAGGTGGAATGCGGCAGCGCATCCGGCTCGCGCGGCGCATCGCGCAGGAAGGTCAGAAGCGGCACGGCCATGAGCATCCCGGCGATCCCGCACACGTCGAAGGCCCAGCGCCAGCCGAGGCTCGGCGCTTCCGCGACGTAGCCGCTGAAGCCGCCGACGATGACGCCGCAGTAGATGCCCATCTTGTGAATGCCGACCGCGCGCGAGCGGGTGTGCCCGGTGTGATAGTCCGCGATCAGCGCGAGTGCCGCCGGGATGTAAAACGCCTCGCTGATGCCCATAAGTGAGCGCGCCGTCAGCAGCTCGCCATAGCTCTGCACATGGCCAGTCCACCACGTCACCGCCGACCAAGCGAAGAGGCTGCCGCAGATCGTGAACCGCCGCCCGAAGCGGTCTGCGATGTATCCGCCGATGGGGCTGAGGAAGGCATACACCCATTTGAACTGCCCGAGCATCCGTCCCCAATTCGCCTCGGAGCTGATGTCCGGGATGTCGCCCATCACGGAGAATTTCATCGCCGCGAGCATCTGCCGGTCGAGGTAGTTCAGCAGCGCCACTGGCGCGAGCAGCGCGACGATGATCCAGGCGGTCCGGGAGACGAAAGGGCGCGCGGCAGGTTCCATATCAGCGCGGCGTCAGGCTCCAGACTTCCGGGGAGCGCACGCCGGGGCGCACCTCGCCGCTCGGCACGATGAAGGCGCCGCGCCACCCGACGCACGGCAGCGTCGCGCGCGGAGCGGGGACTTCGCCCGCCTCGCTCCAGCGGTCGAGCGCAGGATCGTAGGCGAGGATGCCGCCGGGGAATCCGGGGTGCCTTTCCACGGGCGTGAAACCGGCGCGCGAGCCGTCGTCGCCCGCAAGAAGCAGGAGATTTCCATCCACGAATGGCGCGGGTGAAGGCGCGGCGACGCAGGGCTTCGGCAGGTCGGCGAGCCGCTTCCATCCATGATCCGCACGGTAGCTCCACGCTTCGCGCAGATACGAGCGCACGATCTTTCCGTCCGCATTCGCTCCGAGCGTCGCACCACCGAAGATGTAAAACGCACCGTCGTGGGCAGCCGCGACCGCGAGCAGGCGCGGCACGCCGGGCAGCGGCGGCAGTTCGCGCCACGCGGGTTTCTCCGCCGCGAGATCGAGCGTGAAGGCGCGGTTTGTCGCCGCCTGCTCGCCGGGTTCCTCCGCCCCGCACGCCACGATGAGCGTGTCGCCCGCGAGCGCACCGCTCGCGCCGGAGAGCGCGATGGGCAAAGCCGGCAGCGGCAGCGTCGTGAGCGCGCCGCCCTTCCACACGAGCCGAAAGGCGTCCGCGTAATGCCGGTCCGCATCGCTGCCGCCGACGCATACCACGCCCCCGCCATGCGTGACGCTCACGCCATAGCCGAGCGCCCGCGGCAGCCGGCCCGCCGCCAGCCATTTTCCATCCGGCGCATCGAGCACCCAAACACGGTCATGCCACACTTTCTTCCCGCCTTCCCACGGCATCTTGCCGGGAAAATTCGCCCCGCCGGCGACGAGCAGCGCCCCGCCGCTGACGCCCGCAAACGGCGCGGCCACGCCGAGCGGATCGGGGAGCGGCGGGAGCTGAGTCCAAGGGAGTGTGTCGGCGGCGAAAGCGAGCGTGCTCATGCAGAGGAGGGTGAAACGGCGAATCACAGTGCGGCGTTGATGAGGGGTTATTGGCGGAACTGCCCGACGCTCAGGGAATCGCAGTCCCGTGCGGATGCGAAGCAATTCGAGTTGGCTGGCAGGAAGACGAGCGCGCGGTGAATGCCGCTCGCGGCACCCAGGGACGCATGGCAGGATTTGATCCGCCCAACCACGAACCGAAAGGCACGCCAATGAGATTCGCCGCACTTGCCTGCTTCGCCACACTCCTCACCGCCGCCGCATCGCTCGCGCAGCGGGATGACTTCCGGCCAAATCCGCAGCCGCCGAATGGCTTCACGCCCAAGCCGCCGCCGCAGAACTCCAACGCCAGCGGGCCGTGGAATCAGGACGTCATCGTGTATCGCGTGACCGCGGATGGCGCGGTGGAGAAGGCCGCCACCTTTGAGCGCGCGGGCGTGCCGACCGTGGCGCGAATGCCGGACGGGCGCCTCATCGCCGCGCATCAGCACTTCCCCGAAAACGACCGCGAGAGCTTCGACAAGGTGGCCGTGCATTTTTCCAGCGACGACGGGAAGACATGGACCGGGCCGCAGGTGATCCGGGTCGCGGGCCTGCCGGAAGGGATGCGGTTCCCGTTTGACCCGACGCTTGTGCCGCTGCCGGACGGGCGCATGCGCCTGTATTTCACGGGGAACATGGGCCGCACCTTTCAGAACAGCACGCCCGCGATTCATTCTGCGATCTCGACCGACGGCGTGGAATATACCTGCGAACCCGGCGTGCGTTTCGCCGTCGAGGGGCGTGCGGTGATCGACTGCTCGGTCGTGCGGCACCAGGGCGTGTTTCATCTTTACGCGCCGGACAATGGGGCGGGATCGAACCCCGGCCGGCGCGACCCCGATGCGCCGGAATCATCGCGCCCGCGTGAAGGTGTGGGCTACCACGCCACGAGCAAGGACGGGCTCGCCTTCACGCGCGCGGAAGACGTGCAGATCGCAGGTCGCCGCAAGTGGCTCGGCTCGGCGCAATCCGACGGGAAGCTCATCACTTTCTACGGAACTGGCGAAGGCATGAGCGCGGGGACGGCGGGCGGCGAGCGGCCGCGCGGCGGCTTCTGGATGGGCACGAGCGAAGACGGGCAGAACTGGAAGGTCGTGCCCAACCCGTCCATCGGCGGTGCCGATCCCGGCGCTGTCGCGACGCGCGATGGCGGATTGATTGTCGCAGTCACCGGTCCGCCGGTGCGCGGCGACAGGGTGCGGCAGAATTTTCAGCCGCCCTCACGCCGCGAGGTTGATCGCTAGAGGGATCGGCTCACGCCACATTGAGCGGGAGGGTGCGCGCGGGCAATCCGGCGGCGTTCACGAGATTGCCGTTGGAAAACATCGTCCAGCCGTAGCGGACCTTTGCGGACGTGGGGGGACGCTGCCGCTGGTAACGGCGCTCAATGTGCTCGAAACGCCCGTGTCCAGCGCGGTCAAGCAGCTCGCGACCGATGTGCTACGGGACATCTTCACGGCCATCGCCGCCAACTGCGAACTGATCACCCGTTTTGATCGGAAGATCCAAGCCACCCTCGCCCGCATCTGGGGCGATGAGAAAGTGGAAGGATGAAAGATGAAGGATGAAGTGAAACCGCCCGCAGCGTAGCCTTTCCCATCATGGCCTTCACCGACATAGAAATCGCCGAGCATACGATCACCCTGGACAAGCATTTTTGGGCGCACTGCCGTCCGCCTCTGCATCTGCGTGACAAGGTCCGCGAGGGTCAGCGCTTCACCGGCCAATCCATTGAACTTTTCCTCGTGCGCCCGGCTTTCAACCGCCCCGGCGAGCACACCGAGGAATGCATCGCCAAGGTGACGTATCTCCGCAGCAGGAACGTCTGGCACCTCTTCTGGAAACGGGCCGATGGCAGATGGCACCGCTACCAGCCGCGGCCAGAAACCAAATCGCTGGCCGCCGCCCTCGGCGTCATCCACGAAGACGCCAACGCCTGCTTCTTCGGGTGACTTCGTCGCTTCCCCGGAGAGAGCCGCAACCCCGACGACCGCGAGTATTCCGAAGACGCCGACCACTGCCGCGGCGGGCGCTGGGCCGTCGCCGCTCGCGCGGGAGTCGCTGAAGAGGGCTGGGAAAGTAGCGCCGACCGACTGGGGAAGCCGTCCCCGCCGAACCGTGCAGGCTTCCTATTTCGCCTCCGTGAAAATGAGGGGCGCAAACTCCGCGAGGTAGCCGCGCCAGACGGGCCACGCATGGCCGCCCTCGGTGAGCTGCCACTCGTGGCGGACGCCCTTTTCCTTGAGCGCGGCGACGAATTCCTCGTTGCGCTTGCGGAGGAAGTCGTCCTTGCCGACGGCGATCCACAGCAGGCGCAGTCTCGCATTCGCCGCGGCGTCCGCGACGGCGGCATCCGGCGGCGCTGCGCTGAAGGCGCCGACCCACGCGAAGCGGTCGGGATTGCCGAGCCCGATCGAAAGCGACTGCCCGCCGCCCATGCTGAGACCCGCGATGGCGCGGTGCGCGGGGTCTTTCTCCACGCGATAGAGCGACTCGACGAGCGGCAGCGCGTCCTCGAAAAGCTCGCGCCGGAAGGCGTCCATCGCGGCGGCGCGTTTCGTCTCGTCGCCCCGCTGGGCCATGCCGAGCGGGTGGCCGTCCAGCATCACCACCACCATCGGGCGCGCTTTGCCGGCCGCGATGAGGCTGTCGAGGATCCAGTGCGCCTTGCCGTGCTCGACCCAGGTGCGCTGGTTGTCGCCGGAGCCGTGCTGGAGCACGAGCAGGGGGAAGCTTTTCCCCGCGTCGCGCTCATAGCCGGGCGGCGTATAGACGCGCAGCTCGCGCGGGCGGCCCAGCGCCTTTGAGGCGTAGCCGTGCTGGTGCACGGTGCCGTGCGGCACGTCCTGCCAGTCCCACGGCGCGGGCGGCGCGGAGGCGATGTGGAGGATGCTTTTCTGCGGCTCGCGCTGCGGCTTGAAGGCTGGATTCTGCGGGTCCATGAGGTTCAGGCCGTCCACGCCGAAGCTGTATTCCCACACGCCGGATGGCACCGCATCGAGTGTCACGCTCCACGCGCCGTCGTCGCTGCGCGTCATCGCCACGGGATCCTTCGTCCACTGGGCGCGGAGGGCGACTTCCTTTGCCAGCGGTGCGCGGAGCTTGAATGTCACGGGAGCGCCGGCCGCGGCGATGGCGGATCCATCCTGCGCGCGGGCGGTGAAGATGAGGGCGAGCGCGATGACGGGGAGGAGCAGTTTTTTCATGGGGTGGAAATGAACGAGGCCGGGAATCTGCGCGGCTTCGCCTAAAAGCTCACGTCCATTTCGCGCGCGCGTTTTCTCTGCGGCCTCGGCAGCGTGCCGCGCGCTGCGATAGATTCCCCATTCATGCCGCCGAATCTCCCGAGCGCCTCCTCCCGCGACACGCCGCTGAACGTCCATTCGCTCGAGCACCAATCCTACGAGGGGCCGGGCAGGATCGCTGACTGGGCGGGCGCGCGCGGGCATCGCGTCACGCGCACCGCGCTTTATGCCGGCGAGACGCTGCCGCCGCTCGACGCGTTCGACCTGCTGGTCGTTATGGGCGGCTCGATGAATATCTACGAGCATCGCACCCATCCGTGGCTCCCGATGGAAAAGCGCTTCATCGGCGAGGCCATGGCGGCGGGGAAACCGATCCTCGGAATCTGCCTCGGCGCGCAGCTCCTTGCGGACGTGCTTGGGGGAAAGGTGTTCCAGAACGCGGAGAAGGAAATCGGCTGGTGGCCGGTCCGCGTCTTTGACCGGCGCGCTCCTTTCGCGTCCTTTCCCGGGGAGCTCACCGTCATGCACTGGCATGGCGATACCTTCACGCTGCCGCCCGGCGCACGCCGCGTGGCGGAAAGCGACGGATGCGCGGAGCAGGCGTTCATGCACGGCGACCGCGTGGTGGGGCTGCAGTTTCATCTGGAGCAGGGG
>JANOBH010000297.1:0-12379 GCA_031411535.1 Chthoniobacter sp.
TTGCCGCGCACCCTGCGCGTGTGCATCCTCCGCCGCGCATGCAGACCATCGTCATCGGCCATCGGAATCCCGACATGGATTCCATCTGCTCGGCCGTCGCCTACGCCGAGCTCAAGCGCCTCACGGGGCAGGAGAACGTCATCGCCGGTCGCGCCGGAAACACCAACGAGCGCATTGATTTCGTCCTTAAGAAATTCGGTGTCGAGGCGCCCGCGCTCATCAACGACCTCTCCCCGCGCGTCGCCGATGTCATGCAGCCGCGCGTCATCTCCGTGCGCGCGGACTCCCCGGTCTATGACGCCCTCCAGCTCATCGACAAAAAGCAGATGCGCGGCCTCCCCGTCGTCGATGCAGCCAACCGCTGCCTCGGCCTGCTCAGTGCCTTCAAGGTCAGCCACCACCTTTTTCCCTCGCGTGAAGAAGCCGGCAGCGCCCGCGTCGTCACCGCCTCGCTCGCCGACATCGTCACCACCTTCGGAGGCGCGCTCGTCACCGGCTCGCTCACGTCCGAGCCCGCGGAGCAGTTCCTCATGGTCGGCGCGATGGCGCAGGACTCCTTCGCCCCGCGGCTCCAGCGCTACCGTGAAAAAAACGTCGTTCTCTTCGTCGGCGACCGTCCTCGCATTCAGGAGATGGCCATCGCCGCGGGCGTCCATGCGATCGTCGTCACGGGCGGCCTGCCCATCGATGAGGAAATCCGCGCCGCCGCGCGTGCCGCGAATGTCACCGTCATCGCCTCTCCTCACGACACCGCCACCACCGTGCTCCTCGCCCGCGGCGCCGTGCGCGTCGGGCGCATGATCGAAAGCGATTACCAAAGCTTTCACGCGGACACACTCCTCGACGACGCCCGCCACCTCGCCGCCCAGAGCGCCGCCTTCATTTTCCCCGTCCTCGACGATCAGGGCACGCTCGTCGGCATCCTTTCAAAATCCGACTTCCTCAAGGAAATCCCGCGGCAGCTCATCCTCGTGGATCACAACGAACTCGCCCAGGCAGTGCGCGGCGCGGACAAGGTGCCGATCGTCGAAATCCTCGACCATCACAAGCTCGGCGGCTTCGCCAGCGATACGCCGATCCTGTTCTGGAACAACCCTGTCGGCTCCACCAGCACCATCGTCTCCCTCTGCTACCAGCAGCTCGGCATCCCTGTGCCCAGGCCCATCGCCGGCCTGCTCATGGCCGGCATCGTCTCGGACACGCTCAATCTCACCTCCCCCACCACCACTCCCGTCGATTGCGACGCGCTCAACCGCTTGTCGAAGATCGCAGGCGTCAATCCCGACGACCTAGCCGGCGAAATCTTCAGCGTCGGCTCCCCGCTGCTCACCATGTCCGCCGAACAGGCCATCACCGCCGACTCGAAACCCTACGAGGAAGACGGCCACCGGTTCAGCGTAGCACAGATCGAGGAGCTGACCTTCGCGCACTTCGGCGAAAAACGCGACGCCCTCCTCGCCGCACTCGAGACGGCGCGCGCGCGCGACGGCCTCCTCTTCGCCTGCCTCCTCGTCACCGACATCAATGACCAGACCTCGCTCCTCCTCGTCCGGGGCGCGGACTCCTTTCTCCGCACCATCGACTACCCGCCCCACAGCCCGCATATCTGGGAACTCTCCGCCGTCGTCTCCCGCAAAAAGCAGCTCCTCCCCTACCTCCTCCACTGCCTCGCGCAGATGAGCGCGAGCACGCGCTAGCGGTACACGTCCCGCTTCAGCAGTTCCGCGACCCCGCCCTGGTTCTTCATCAGCGCCTTCATGCTCCAGTGGATGTGGCCCGGCTCCGATGTGCCCTTCCGCGTCAGCGCGATCTGCCGGGCGATCTCCGATGCCGGACGCGTCGCGCCGATGCGCTCGGTCGCGATTCCGGGCCAGATCGGCTTCCCTGCCCGGCTCTGCGAGCGCCACCAGTCGAGCAGCACCGGGAAGCTCTGCTTCGCCGGCTCGCACGACCAGTAGAGCTGCGGCGCGAGATAGTCGCACCAGCCTTCCGCCAGCCACTTCCGCGAGTCCGCGAAAAGGTGCACGTAGCTGTCGAGCTGCGCCTCGGTCGTGGCGGGCACGCCCGGCCGCCAGATGCCGAAAGGGCTGATGCCCACTTGCACCGATGGCTTCGCCGCCTTCACCGAGCGGTACATATCTTCGACAAAGCGGTTGATATTGTCGCGCCGCCAGTCCGCCTTGCTCGTCCCGCTCGCCACCCCTCGCCGCTCCCACGTCGCTCCATCGGGAAACTCCGCGCCACCTTTCGGGTACGGGTAAAAGTAATCGTCGATATGCAGGCCATCGATGTCGTAGCGCCGCACGATGTCCAGGATCACCTCGATCACGTAGCGCCGCGCCGCGGGCTCGCCGGGATCGATCCACTTCTGCCCGCCGTATGCACGCACCCACTCGGGATGCGTCCGCGTCACATGATTCGCAGCGGGCGGCGCCTTCGATCCCGTCGCCGCGCGAAAGGGATTCACCCACGCGTGCAACTGGATGCCTCGCGCGTGCGCCTCGCTGATCGCAAACTCCAGCGGATCGTAGCCCGGCCCCACGCCCTGCTCGCCGCTTAGAAATGCAGACCACGGCTCGCGCCGCGACACGTAGAGCGCATCGCTCGCCGGGCGCACCTGGAGCAGGATCGCGTTCAGCTTCAGTTCCGCCGCGCGGTTCAGGATCGCCCGCAACTGCGCTTTCTGCTCCGCCGCGGACAAGCCCGGCTTCGACGGCCAGTCGAGATTATGCACCGTCGCCACCCACGCGGCGCGAAACTCCCGCTCCGCCTTCGCGATGGCCGGAAAAGCAAGCAGGCACAGGATCGAGAGCCGGAGGAGCAAAGTCTTCATCGGCGATGATGCCGGAGCGCTACTTGGCGACCGGGCCATATTTCAGCAGGCGCAGCAGCGTGCTGTCGGTGGTCAGGACGAGAGTGGTCTCGCGCTGAAAGACCGTGCGGTAAGTTTCCAGTGTGCGGTTGAATGTGTAGAACTCGCGCGCCTCGGCCGTCTGGCCGTAGGCGGCGGCATAGATCGCGATAGCCTCGGCGTCGGCTTTACCCTCCACATCCTGCACCTTGCGGTAGGCCTCGGACTCGATCTGCGCCATGTCGCGCTCGCGCTTGCCAAGGATCTCGGCGGCCTCGCCTTCGCCTTCCGAGCGGTAGCGCGCGGCGATCTGCTGCCGCTCGCTGACCATGCGCGAGTAGATTTTCGCGGCGACGCTGGGGTTGTAGTTGATCCGCTTGAAGCGCACGTCGAGCAGCTCGATGCCGTAATCCTCCAGCGCGGGCTTCGCCGCCTTGAGAATCTCGGCTTCCAGCACGGCCCGGCCAAAACGAATCGCGGGCAGCGAGATGCCCACGCCCGCGTCGGCGCCCGCATCGGCGACCGGTTTGCGGTCGCGCTCGGTGCGGATGATTTCCACCAGTTGATGCCGCGCGACGGAGTTGCGCGTCTCGCTGCCGAGGATGTTGGTGATGCGGTCCTTTGCGCGGCGTTCGTCGGTCATGCGGACAAAGTACTTCTGCGCATCCGTGATCCGCCAGCGGGCGAATGCATCCACATCGACGTAGAGCTTGTCCTCGGTCGGCATCTCGGCGGTCGGGCCGTCCCATTCGAGGATGCGCTTTTCGATGCGATGCACGGTCTGGATGAACGGCGTTTTCCAATGCAGCCCCGCCTCCGTCACGGGTGCGCCGACCTGCCGGCCAAACTGGGTGATGATGACCTGCTCGGTCATGGGCACGGTGTACGTCGAAGCGAAAAGCAGCAGCGTGGCGGCGATGACGATCGGAAGAAGGAGGGCGCGGTTCATTTGGTTTTCTGGTCGAGCTGGAGGAGCGGGAAAATCTGCCCGGCTTTTTCATCGAGGATGATCTTGCGGGAAAGCTGCGGCAGCACCTCCTGCATCGTTTCGAGGTAAAGTCGCTGGCGTGTGACCTCGGTTGCCTTCACGTATTCGGCGAGCGTGGCGTTGAAACGGTCGGCGTCGCCTTTCGCCTCATTCACGCGCTTCGCCGCGTAACCCTCGGCTGTACTGACTTTGCGCAGCGCCTCGCCCTTGGCGCGCGGCACGACCTTGTTGTACTCGCCGTTGGCGAGGTTGATCGCCTGCTGCTTCTCCTGCTGCGCCTGGTTCACTTCGCTGAAGGATGCCTGCACCGCCTTGGGCGGATGCACATTCTGGAGCTGCACTTGCATGACCGTCAGGCCGAGCCCGTAGCGTTTCACGAGCGCCTGGAGGCGGACGAGCGTTTCACTTTCGATCTCCTGCCGTCCGATGGTCAGCACCTCGTCGATCGTGCGGTCCCCCACAACTTCGCGCATCACCGCCTCGCCGGCATCGCGCAGCGTCCACTCGGGCTGGAAGACGTGGAATTTGAACTGCACTGGATCCTCGACGCGATACTGCACGATCCACTCCATGAGGGCCATGTTCAGGTCGCCGGTGACGACGGTGCGCTCGGCCTCCGGGTCGTCGGGATACTGGTTCGGGTTCGTCGCGCCCGGTGTGCTGAAGCCGAAGTCGAGCGTCTGCTGGCGCTCCACGGGCACGAGGTCGATGACATCGACACCGAGCGGGATCTTGAAGCGCAGGCCCGGCTTGACCAGCTCGACAAAGCGGCCAAAGCGCGTCAGCACGCCGATGGAATCCGCGGGCACGCTGGTGAAACCCGAGAGGGCGAACCAGAAGCCGACGACAGCGAGCACCGCCGGGAAAAGGAGGCGGCCGAGGTTCGTCGGCATGGTGAACTGCGGCGGGGTAACATTCTTCATAGCGATCGGAGCGTCGCCTTATGCGCGCCGGGTGGAAAGCGATAACGTATTTGCCCGCCGGCAGACCCGGAAACCGTCTCCCCGGCGCGACTGATCCGCGCCGGCGCCGGCCATCACGGCGCCTTGGCCGCCGGATCCCGCCCTTCGTCAAAATCGATGTAATCGAACAGCGTCTCGATGTCGTCGCGCTCCGGGATGCCGCTCTCACCCTTCCTCATCACGAGCCGCTCCGTCGCCTCGTCGTTCCAGCCGCGCTTGCGCATGAATTCATTCCAGATCTCGATCTCCTCCTCGCCCGGCTTTCTCCCCTGCCCCACGCACCAGTCAAAGATCTCCTCGTCTGTGCCTCCCTCCTTCACCCGCTCGGCGAGTGCGGGATATTCGACCCACAAAAAATGGACGCACCGCTCGTCAAAGCCGCCGCCGAGATTGGCGATGTAGTCGGCGGGCAGCGTCCCAGCCTGGTGCAGCCGGATCTTGTCGATCATGCGGCCAAAGTATTTCAGGCCGCGGACGGCCTCATGCGGACTGCGGAGATTCGGGACGTTCATGGACGTGATCGTAACGGGGCGCAATTTTGCCGACAAGCGCAGGAAACATTTCCCGTAACCCGCCGCACCGCGCCCCCGTCTGCGCTCGTGAAACCCACCCGCCCATGCCCTACACCGGAATCGTCCTCGCCATCCTCGCCTTTCACGCCGCCGCCTTCCTCATCCTGATCGGGCACTGGCTCGTCGCCGCCGGCCTCTTCCCGCGCGCGACGCAGGCATTCTCCGCCGAGTACGATCGCCGGCCCATCCGCGCCACGCTCCTCGGCCTCGTCACCTACGGCCCGCTTTTCGTCCTGCTCCTCAATAGCGGGAAGATCGGCAACGGCGGCATCAAGCTCCTCGTCATCGTCGCAGGCTTCACCGCGATGCTCGTCGCATTCATCGGCAGCGCCGGTCTCGCGCTCCGCATCGGGCGCAATCTTTCCGTCGGCGCGTGCCCGTGGCAGCAGGGGCTGCGCGGCGGCGTCATGCTCGCGCTCGTCTTCATCACGCCGCTGCTCGGCTCGCTCTTCCTGCTCCACATCGGCCTCGCCAGCGGCTTCGGCGTCGTCCTGCTCACGCGCCCGTGGCGCTCAAAGGCCATCGTCCCACCGCCGCTCGAATCCTCCGCCGCTGTCCAAGCCTCGCCGGAAGCGGCTCCTTCCCTTTCGTGAGTATGACCGGCCGTCGCGAGTTCCTCATCACCGGCGCGGCGTCGGTCGCGCTCAGCGCGGCCATTTTCAAAAGCGTGCAGGGCTGGCTCGGCGGCGCGCAGCAGTACACCGGACGCGGCCTCAGCCGCCCGCTCGACGGCCCCCTCACGCCGCCATCCGCGGCGGACATCGACCCCGCCGCGCACGCGCTCAACCGCCTCACCTTCGGCCCCGGCCCCGGCGATCACGCGCGCGTCGCCGCGATGGGCGTGGACGCTTTCATCGAGGAGCAGCTCGCGCCGGAAAAGATCGACGACGGCCTTTGCGACCGCGCCACCGCACGCTTCGCCGAGGCGTGGTGGGAGCCGCTCGGCGAAGCCTACGAGGAGGACGACGAGGCGCTCACGCCCGTGCTCCGCCGCGTCGCGCTGCTCCGCGCCACCTACAGTCAGCGCCAGCTTTTCGAGGTCATGTGCGAGTTCTGGAGCGACCATTTCAATATCGACCCAGGCAAGGGCGACGCCCGCTACACCAAGATCGCCGATGACCGCGACACCATCCGCAAGCACGCGCTCGGCAATTTCGGCGACATGCTCCGCGCCAGCGCGCTCAGCCCCGCGATGCTCTGGTACCTCGACGGCCGCGCGAACGTGAGCGCCCCCGGCGAAAAGCCGAACGAGAATTACGCGCGCGAACTCATGGAGCTGCACACGCTCGGCGTCCACGGCGGCTACGCGCAGCAGGACGTCATGGAGGTCGCCCGCTGCCTCACCGGCTGGACAGTCCTCGCGAAAAAGAAGGACGGCTTTTCCGGCAATCTCCTCTCCCCATTCAAGGACCGCGGCAAAGTCGTCTTCCGCAAAGACGCGCACGACGACGGCGCCAAGCGCGTGCTTGGACAGGACATCCCCGCCGGCGGCGGCGAGAGCGACCTCGACCGCGTCATCGGCATCGTCGCAGCGCACCCCAGCACCGCGCTCTTCATCGCTACGAAACTCTGCGCGCGCTTCATCGCCGACCAGCCGCCCGCCGCCGCCGTAGATGCAGTCGCGAGCACCTTTGCGGAGAGCAAAGGCGACATCAAAACCACGCTCCGCACACTCTTCGCCACGCCCGCGTTCTCCGCCTCCGCCGGGGCGAAACTGAAGCGCCCGTTTCATTTCGTCGTCTCCGCCCTGCGCGCGGCGAATGCGGAAGTCTCCGAGGAAAAGCCGATCCTCTCCTTCCTCGACAAGATGGGCCACACGCCATTCCGCTACCCCACGCCCGACGGCTATCCGCAGGGCTCCTCGCACTGGCTCGCCACGCTGCTCTGGCGCTGGAAATTCGCCGTCGCCCTCGCGAACAACAAGGTCTCCGGCACCCGCATCACCCGCGAGAAACTCGCGCGTGAAATCGGCGGCGAGGCCGCGCTCCTGGCTACCGTCCTTAACCGCCAGCCCGTGCCGGACGAAAGCGATGCCTTCCTCAAATCCGGCGACGGCCTCGCGCTCGCGCTCGCCGCGCCCGCTTTCCAACGCTGCTGACATGAGCACGCTCGCCAATCTCTCCGCCAATCCCGACGACCAGCGCACGCTCGTCGTCATCTTCCTCCGCGGCGCCGCCGACGGCCTCACGCTCGTCGCCCCGGTCGGCGACGACAATTACCACCGCTTCCGCCCGCGCCTCGCCGTGAAGACGGACGACGCCGTGCCGCTCGACGGCTTTTTTGGCCTGCACCCAAATCTCCGCCCGCTAGAAGCTGCGTGGAAGGAAGGCGACCTCGCCATCGTCCACGGCGCAGGCGTGGAGGACGAATCCCGCTCGCACTTCGAAGCGCAGGATTTCATGGAGCACGGTGGCATCGTCGCCGGCGGCTGGCTCGCCCGCTTCCTCCGAGCGCGCGGCCCCGCCAGCGGCCCGCTCAGCGCCGTCGCGCTTTCGCCGACACTGCCCGAGATGCTCTCCGGCGCGCCGAGCGCCGCGGCGATCCAGTCCATCCGCGACTTCGCGCTGGGCAGGGAGATGAAGGCCGACTTTCCCCGCGAACTCGAACGCCTCTACGCGCTCGAATCCGACACGCGCCCGCTCGGCGCGGCATTGCGCGCGGCGGCAGCGGGCACCTTCGAGGCCATCCGCCGCATCGAGGCCATCGACTCGAAGTCCGAGCCCGCGAACGGCGCGACGTATGACGAGAAAGACGACTTCGCCCAGGGCCTGCGGCAGATCGCGCTGCTCATCAAGGCCAACCTCGGCCTCGACGCCGCCAGCCTCGACCTCGGCGGCTGGGATTCGCACTTCACCCAGCAGTCGCTCATCGAGCCGCTGATGAAGCGGCTCGCCGCCGGCCTCGCCTCCTTCCGCCAGGATCTCGGCCCGCGCATGGCCACCACGAGCGTCGTTGTGATGACGGAGTTCGGCCGGCGCGTCGCTGAGAATGCGAGCTTCGGCACCGACCACGGACGCGGCGGCGCGATGTTCATCATGGGCGGCGGGGTGAAAGCCGGACGCGTCTTCGGAGGTCCTGCGGCGAACGGCGGCAAGTGGCCCGGCCTCCAGGCCGAACTGCTCGACGGCCCCGGCGATCTCCCCGTCTGGAACAACTACCGCAACATCCTCGCCCCCGTCCTCCGGCGGCACGGCGCGGAAACCGCCAGCCTCGCCGACATCTTCCCAAACTTCGCCCTTTCCCCGCTCGCGCTGTAATACCAACTCTCGGAAACAAGCGGACGATGCGTTCCCGTGCAGAGAGGGTCGCGGAGCGACAGCATGCTGGTAGCCGTGGGCTTCAGCCCACGGATGGTTCGATGGCGGTCCGTCGAGGAGCGACGTTTGCCAACGCAGCCGTCGCTCCGCGACGAATCAATGGGGCCGCGCATTCCGGGGCTTAAAAGCCCCGGCTGCCAGCATAGGATCGCTCCGCGCCCCATAGGAATCCGTTCAACCGCGTCATCCGGATTATTCGGAGAGTATGAGACCTCACACCGTGCGCTACCCGCGCCGCAAGGCCGGCTCCGCTTCGCCCAGCGCCGCATAGATCTCCCGCCGGATCGCGGCGATCGTTTTCCTCAAGGCGATGCTCCCCTCCGCCACCACGCGGATCGCCCAGCCGCCCCTCGCCAGCGCGCTCACGCCGACCCACGCGCTCTCGGCGTGCATGTCGTGGATGCGCCGCCAGCACTCCGCCGCCGCATCGAGCCGCGATGTGATGACAAAGCAGCTCGCGTAATACGCCTCGGGAAAGCGCACCCGCATCGCCACGAGCGACCGGCTCTCCGGCGTCAGCGTGTACCTCTCGCGCGCGATCTTTTCCGCACCGAGAAAAACCTCCGTCTCCCAGTCCAGCTCCGCGAACTCAAACACCTCGCCCGACGCCGTGCGCCCCGGCGCGATCATCTCGATCAGCAGCAGCCCGCCGCCTTCCTCCACCCGCGCCACCGTCCGCTGCCGGTAGCGTGCCCCGCCCTGCGGGATGAAAATCTCCGGCCACACATCCAGCCATCCGCCGGCCGCGACATGGAACTCCTGCTCCACGCGCGCATCACCCTCGATCACCCGATGCGCGCGGCTCGCGCTCGGCGCCGTCAGCAGCACCCGCGCCCCGCTTTCCACCGCCACGCGCACCGCGATGCGATCTCCCGCGAACAGCCCCGCCGTGGGGTTGACGACATTCACCACCAGCACGCCCTCGTCGAGATGCGGCTTGCTCAGGTGGATCGGCGCGCAAAACGACTGCCGCCGCAGAAAGCTGCGCCCATCAGCATCCGCCGCACACGTGAGATCGAGGTGGCCGCAGAGAGAAGGCGAAGGGCGAGAGGCGAAAGGCGATGGCGCCAGCTCGATAGGCACGTCACCCGGACTCTCCGAACTTTCGCCTTTCAGAACAGCACCTCCCGCCGAAGCCACGCCAGCACCTCCTCCTTTCCCTTCTCGCTGCGCAGATCGGCGAAGATCACCGGCCGCTCTCCGCGCATCAGCTTCGCATCGCGCGCCATCACCCCCAGGTCGGCGCCGACATACGGCGCGAGTTCCGTCTTGTTGATCAGCAGCAGATCGCTGTGCCGGATCGCCGGGCCGCCCTTGCGCGGGATCTTGTCCCCCTCCGCCACATCGATCACGTAGATGAACGCCTCCACCAGCTCGGGCGAAAACGTCGCGCTCAGATTGTCGCCGCCGCTTTCCACGAGAATCACCTGCACATCCGCATGCCGTTTCTCCAGCTCCGCGATCGCCGCCATGTTCATCGAGGTGTCATCGCGGATCGCCGTGTGCGGGCAGCCGCCCGTCTCGACGCCGATCACGCGATCCGCCGGCAGCGCATCATTTCGCACCAGAAACTCCGCATCCTCCCGCGTGTAGATGTCATTCGTCACCACCGCGATGGAAAGCTCCCCGCGCAGCCACTGGCAAAGCCTCAGCACCAGCATCGTCTTCCCCGAACCCACCGGTCCCCCGATCCCGATGCGGACCGCTTTTTTTGTTTTTTTCGTCATGATTTTTGAAGGCGTCTAAATTGGGCCGACCGGCAATGCCACCGCAAGGCTAGCATCATCCGGGAACCGGGCGCCAACGCGGAGGTGCTGAATGGAAAGTCGCGGCAGGCGACCTAAAGGCTGCGCACCATCGCCAGTACCTCGCTGAGACGTTCCGCAGGCTCGGCGGCGGAAAGGCGCGGAAATTTTCCGCCGATCAGGATGAAATCGCCGCCTCGGGTGAGCATGAGCTTTCCCTCGCGCGCCTCCACGATCGTGATCTTCCGCGCCGCCGCCGCGAGCCTGATCTCGGTCATCGTGAGCAGATTCTCCGCCGGCGGCGGCAGCGGGCCGAAGCGGTCGCGCCAGGTCTTGCGCAGCGCTTCGAGCTGCTCCTGCGAGGTGACCTCGGCGAGCCGGCGGTAGGCCTGAATGCGCGGCTGCGACTCGGCGATATAGGCGGCTGGGAGAAAGGCGGGGCCTTTCTCGGAGCCAAGCGCTCCTGCGCGACTGTCGGAACCAAGCGCTCCTGCGCGCCCGCCGATCGAGAAAGACGTGCCCGGCAGTGTTGCCGGCATCCATCCCCGACGGTTTTGTCCGCCCGGTTTGGTGGGGATTTCTGGCAAAACGGGGCGCGCAGGAGCGCTTGGCTCCACGAACTCCACCTCCCTCGTCACGACGAAATCCGTCCGCAACACCGCCTCCAACCGCGGCTGCACCTTCTCGCCCTTCAGTTTCGACACCGCCTGCCGCAGCAGTGAGCAGTAGAGGTCGAAACCGATGCTGACGATGTGGCCGCTTTGCGCGGTGCCGAGAATGTTTCCCGCGCCGCGGATTTCGAGATCGCGCATGGCGATTTTGAACCCGGCGCCGAGCGCGCTGTATTGCTTGATCGCATTGATGCGCTTGCGCGCTTCGCCGCCGCTCATCATGTCGCGCGGGAGCAGGAGGTAGGCGTAGGCCTTGTGCTGCGCGCGGCCCACGCGGCCGCGGAGCTGGTAGAGATCGGCGAGGCCGAAGCGGTCGGCGCGGTCGATGATGATCGTGTTCGCGTTGGGAATATCGAGGCCGCTCTCGATGATCGTGGTCGAGATGAGCACGTCGGCGTCGCCCATCACGAATGTCTGCATCACATCCTCCAACTCGCCCTCATCCATCTGCCCGTGCCCGATGAGGAGCCGCGCCTTCGGGCAGAGCTGCGCGATGCGGTCGCGCATTTTCTCGATCGACTGCACGCGGTTGTGGAGAAAGTACACCTGCCCCTGGCGCGCGAGTTCGCGGTTGATGGCGTCGCGGATGATCCGCTCGTCATACGGGCAGATGAGCGTGTCGGTCGGGATGCGATTGGCCGGCGGCGTCTCGATCGTGCTCATATCCTTCGCGCCCATGAGCGAGAGGTAGAGCGTGCGCGGGATCGGCGTGGCGGAAAGCGTGAGCATGTCCACGAGCTGAAACATTTCCTTGAACCGCTCCTTGTGCAGCACGCCGAAGCGCTGCTCCTCGTCGATGACCACTAGGCCGAGGTTTTTGAAAGCCACGTCCTTCGAGATCAGCCTGTGCGTGCCGACCACCACATCCACCGAGCCGTCGCGCAGCCCTTCGAGCGTTTTGCGCTGCTCGGCGGGCGTGCGAAAGCGGGACATCGTCTCGACGGTGATTGGGTAATCGCTGAAGCGTTCGCGGAAATTCTGGTAGTGCTGCTGCGCGAGCACCGTCGTGGGAACGAGGATGGCCACTTGCTTCCCAGCCGTCACCGCCTTGAACGCGGCACGGATCGCGACCTCGGTTTTGCCGAAGCCGACATCCCCACAGACGAGGCGGTCCATGGGGCGCGGCGATTCGAGATCGAGCTTGGCTTCGTCAATCGCGCGGCGCTGGTCGGTGGTTTCGGTGAAATGGAACGAGCGCTCGAACTCCCACATCCATCGGGTATCCGGCGGATGTGCGAAGCCTTCCTCGGCTTGGCGCTCCGCTTGCACCCGC
>JANOBH010000298.1:0-6341 GCA_031411535.1 Chthoniobacter sp.
TCAGCGGACGGTGAAGCGCGGGTTCTGCGAGAGGAAGCGGATCGGGTTTTGGAAGACGAGCTGGTCGATGGTCTCCTCGGCGTGGCCGCGGCGGCGCATCTCGACTGCAGTCTTTGGCACGGCGAGCGGATCGCTCCGGCCCCAGTCGCAGGCGCTGTTCAGCCACACGCGCTGGCCGCCGTACACCTCATACATGTCGATCGCGCGGGCGGGTGTCGTTTTCGACTCCGGGTAAAGCGTGATGCCCGCCCAGAAACCAGCATCGAGAACCATCTGGATCGTGTGCTCCTCCACGTGATCGATGATCACCCGCGCCGGCTCGATGCGCGAGTCGGCCTTGATCGCGTCGAGGATCAGGCGCGTGCCCTTGTGCTTGTCCTCCAGATGCGGCGTGTGGACGAGGATGAGCTGGCCGTGGCGCGCCGCGAGGTCGATGTGCTGCTCGAGGATCTTCAGCTCGTTGCGCGTGTTTTTGTTCAGCCCGATCTCGCCGATGCCGAGCACCGTGGGCCGGTCGAGAAATTGGGGGATCAGCGCGATCACGTCCTCCGCCAGCTTCGTGTCCTCTGACTCCTTCGGGTTGATGCACAGCCAGGTGAAATGCGGCAGGCCGAATTTCGCCGCCCGCTTTGGCTCGTAGTCCGTGAGCTGGCAGAAGTAGTCGTAAAAGCCCTCCGGCCCGCTCCGGTCATACCCGGCCCAGAACGCCGGCTCGCACACCGCACGGCAGCCGGCGAGCACCATCGCCTCGTAGTCGTCCGTCACGCGGCTGACCATGTGTCCGTGGGGTTCGATGTAGCGCATCGTAAATCAGTTGGCGGGTTCGCCCGGCCACGCCCCGACCGCACCCTTCCCCGGAGCCTTCGCGATCGGCTCCACCGTCGGGTCGCTCAGCGACATCAGCACGGCCTTCGCGCGCTCAGGCTTGCCGCCATTCAGTTCACCGAGCGCCTTGCGGAAAGCGTCGAGCCGGAAGTCGGGCTCCCCCTCCCCTCGGTCCACGCGGTCGAGGAATGCGGCGATGTCGATGAGCTTCGAGCGCGCATCCATGAAGTAGAGATCGAGGAGCTGCTGGCGGGTCATGGGAAAAAAATAGGTTCGCTGCGGCGCGGCGCAACTCCCCCCGGCGACAAAACAGCCCCGGAGATTCGCTCCGGGGCTGTCTGTCAAATCGGTCGCGTTGCGCGGCGAATCACTTCTCGTCGGGCGCGAAATCCTTGTGCCCTTTTTCCTTCTGCTCGCTGAGCTTATCGAGCGCCTTTTTCACGTCGTCAGCCTTGTCGCCTTTGATCGCGGCCTCGAGTTCGTCGTAGGTCTTGCCGAGGTCGGTGATCTGCGCCTTGTACTTGTCGAGATAGGCCGCCTTCTCCGCCGCCGGCACGTCTTTCGTCTTGGCGGGTTCGAGTTTCATCGAAGCCTCGACAGTCTTCTTGATCGACGCGATCAGCGCGAGGTTCTCGTCTTTCTTGGCAGCGTCGCCCGCCTGCTTCTTCAGCGTGCGCAGGCTCTTGTTCATTGCCTTCATTTCCTTCTCCAGCGCCGTCGGCTCGTCTTCCGCAAACGCGGCGGTGCAGCCAATGGCGAGGGTCAGGGCGAGGGTGAGGAGGGATTTGATTTTCATAGGTTGGTTGATGGGATTCGGTTTTGGATTTTGCGAGGTTCGGCGCGGCTTGCCAATCCTTTGTTTGCCAAGTCGCGCGGTCGGATTGACGCACGGACCGCGCGTTTCACTCAATCTTAGCTCAAGATTCCTTTCACGACCTTGCCAGCCACGTCCGTCAGGCGGAAATCCCGCCCCGCATGCCGGAAGGTCAGCTTTTCATGATCGAACCCGAGCAGGTGCAGGATCGTGGCGTGGAAATCGTGCACGTGGACCTCGTCCTTCGCGACCTTGATCCCATAGTCGTCGCTCTCCCCAAAGGTCATGCCCGGCTTCACCCCCGCCCCGGCGAGCCACGAGGAAAAGACAGACGCGTGATGCTCGCGGCCTTGTGCGTCGGGTTTGTCGGTGAAAGGCGTGCGCCCAAACTCCGTGGTGAAAACGACCAGCGTGTCCTTGAGCATCCCGCGCGCTTTCAAATCCTTGAGCAAGCCAGCCGTCGCCATGTCCACGTTCCGCGCGAGCGGTTCGTGCGTCTTCATGTCGCCATGCGCGTCCCAGTTGTTGTTCGAGCCGGAGTCGATCAGCTCGATGAACCGCACCCCGCGCTCCGCCAGCCTCCGCGCCACGAGGCACTGCCAGCCAAACCCCTTCGTCTCCCCGCGCTTCACGCCGTAGAGATCGAGGGTCGCGTCCGTTTCTTTGGAAAGGTCGAACGCCTCCGGCGCTTCCTTCTGCATCCCGAACGCGGTCTCGAACGACTTGATCCGCGCATTCAGCAGCGCGTCCGCCGCGCGCGGCCCCTGCGCGTGCTTGCGGTTGAAGCGCTGCAGCAGCCCCAGCTCCAACCCCTGCAAATCCGCGGGCTCCGCCGGCTTGATGTTCGAGATCGGCTCCTCGCCGCCCGTCACCCGCACGCCCTGATGCGCGCCCGGCAGGAAGTCCGACGACCACACCTGCCCGCCCGCGTACGGCAGTTGCGGCGCCAGCACCATGAAGGACGGCAGATTCTGATTCACCGTCCCCAGCCCGTAGCTCACCCACGACCCGATGCTCGGCCGCGCAAACGTGAACGACCCCGTGTGAATCCCCAGCGTCGCCTCGAAATGATTCCCGTGATCCCCTTTCATCGACCGGATCACGCACAGGTCGTCCGCCACGCCCGCGATGTTTGGAAAAAGCTCGCTCACCTCGATGCCCGACTGCCCGCGCTTCTTGAACTCCCACTTCGGCGCCTGCAAAAACTTGTTCGGCCCGATCTCCTTTCCCTGCGACGCGATGAGCTGCGGCTTCGGGTCAAACGAGTCGACGTGCGAAAAGCCGCCGCTCAGGTAGATGAAAATCACCCGCGACGCCTTCGGTGCGAAATGCGGCGGACGTGGCGCGAGCGGATTGCCCGCCGTCAGCGCCGCACCGGCATCCTGCTGGAGGAGCTGCTGCAAAATCCCCGGCATCAAAACCGAGCCCGCCGTCAGCGAGCGGATCATCGAGCGGCGGGAGCAGGAGTGGGAGTTCATCGGCGGTCTATTCGTTGAAAAGGAATTCATTGCTCGCAAAGATCACGCGCCCGAAGGCCGCGAGCGCCGCCTGCGACTTCTCCGCCGCCGGCTGGCTCGGATTCGCCGCCGCCTGCTTCGCCGCGAACTGGCTGATGAACGCCAGCCCCTCCTGCGTCTCCTCCTGCGTCGGCTGCCGCTGATATGCGATCTGATACGCCGCCGCCACGCGCTGCGAATCGCTCGGAGCTTCCTTCATCAGCCGCGCCGCGAACTTCTCGCTCTGCGCCCGGACGAACGGCGAATTCATCATGAAGAGCGCCTGCAGCGGCGTCGTGCTCGTCGCCCGCTCGCCCGTGCTCGTGTTCGTGTCCGCGCCGTCGAAGAGCGCGAAGAACGGGTGCTTCTTAATCCGCTGCTGCATCTGGTACACGCTGCGGAAATTGTTCTCATACACCGCCGCGAAAGCCGCGTGCTGCGTAAAGTTCCACTTGTCCTGCGGCGGAAACGGATGCGCACCCGGCCGCGTCCGGTCCAGCTCCCCGCTCACCGACAGGATCGCGTCTCGGATCGACTCCGCATCCAGCCGCTGCCGCTCAAAGCGCCACAGCATCTCATTCGCCCCGTCCTTCGGCAGATTCTGCGCCCACTCCGCGCTCCCCATCTGATACGCCTTCGACGACATGATCACCCGGTGCAGCGACTTCACCGAGTAGCCGTTTCGCACGAAAACCGACGCCAGATAGTCGATCAGCTCGGGATACTGCGGCGCCTTCCACTGCTTGCCCCAGTCATTCGTCGTCGCCACCAGCCCCTTGCCGAAATGCCACCCCCACACGCGGTTCACAAACACCCGCGCCGTCAGCGGATTCTTCCCGTCCGCGACCCACTCCGCCAGCGCCAGCCGCCCGCTCGTCTTCGCCTGCTCCGGCGTCAGCGCCTGCCCGCCCAGCACGCTCAGGAAGCGCCGCGGCACCACCTCGCCGCGCTTCCCCCCGTCCCCGCGGATATGCACCGGCTCGTCCTTCGCCCCGCTCTCCGACACCGCAAACGCAACGGCGAATTTCGGCAGCGTGTCCTCCACCTTCGACTTCCGCTTCTCCACGTCCGCCACCAGCTTGCGGAAATCCTTCGACGTCTTCCCGCCAGGATTCTTTCTCGCCTCATCGCGCTCCTTTTTGATCGTCGCGATCTCCGCGTCGAAACCGGCGAGCTGGTCCTGAACAGGCGCGCGCAGCCGATCCACCTCCTCCTTCGCGATCAGCGGCACGAAATCGCTCGGACGCTTCACATTCTCCGAGCCGGGAAACGGATACTTCGTCGAGCCAAAGATGCCGTAGAGCGCGTAGTAATCCTTCGTCGGAATCGGGTCGAACTTGTGGTCGTGGCACCGCGCGCACGCGACCGTCAGCCCCAGCATCCCCTTTCCGATATTGTCGATCGTGTCGTCGATCGTCAGCGCCATCTCCGGCTGCACGCCGAAGCGCCGCGAGATCGCGATGTAGCCCGTTGCGATGATGTGCTCCTTCTTCTCCGCCTCCGTCTTGAAAGGCATCAAATCCCCCGCGATCTGCTCCTTCAGAAACTCGTTGTAAGGCTTGTCCGAGTTGAAGGCGTCGATCACGTAATCCCGGTAAAGTCGCGCCTCCGGCACCGGATAGTCCGAGCTGTCCCCGCCCGTGTCCGCGTAGCGCACCACGTCCAGCCAGTGCCGCCCCCAGCGCTCCCCGTAAGCTGGCGACGCCAGCAGCCGGTCCACCACTTTCGCAAACGCGCCCGTCGAATTGTCCGCGAGAAAATCGCTCATCTCCGCCGGTGTCGGCGGCAGCCCCGTCAGGTCGAAAGTCGCGCGCCGCAGCAGCGTCCGCTTGTCCGCCGGGGCCGCGGGCGCCAGCGCTTTCGACTCCCATTTCGCGAGAAAAAACTGGTCCACCGGATGCGCCGAGTAGGCCGCATACGCCGGCGTCTTCGGCTTCGGCAGCGCCGGCTCCTTCACCGGCTGAAACTGCCACCGCTTCTTCGCCTCCGCGCTCTCCGCTGCCATCGTGCCGCCCGCCGCGCCGCCCTTCGCCACCGCCGCCGGCGGCTCCGTCCGCGGATACGGCGCACCCATCTTCACCCAACGCTCGATTACGATCCGCACTTGGTCCGACAGCTTCTCCTTCGGCGGCATCATGAAGTCCTTGTCCTCCCCGCGGATTCCCTCGACCAGCGAACTCTTGTCCGGCTCCCCCGGCACGATCACCGGCCCATTCGCGCCGCCTTTCGAGATGCCCGCCCACGAGTCCAGCAGCAGATCGCCCTTCACCTTCTCCGACTTCGCGCTGTGGCATTCGTAGCACGCATTCGCCAGCACCGGCCGCACCTCGCGCTCAAAGAACTCCAGCCCCTCCTTCGTCGGCTCCGGCCACTTCACCTCCGCCGCCTTCGCCGTGAAAACGCACGCGCCCGCCGCGGCGAAAGCCGCAAGATAGACAGGCCGTATTGAGAGTCGGGAAATCATCGCGCCGATACTACCCGCACCCCCGCCCTTTTCTAGAAGGTGTTTGCAGCGACCTCCACCCGGAGGCACGGGCTCCCGCCCGTCCCCATTCTCCCCGAGAAACCGTGAAACACACCGGTTGTTCGGGCGCGGGAGCGCCTCGTGTCCGCGCAGGAGCGCTCGGCTCCGCCGCTCCCCCTCGGAGCCAAGCGCTCCTGCGCGCCCCGCCCGGCGCTCCTGCGCCAGGACCAGCCGGGCGGAGAATGCTTCGCCGACTCTTTTCACAGCTTCCGAGGACGCTCCTCAGAAAAAACCAACCGCCACGCACGCGCACGACCGCATCACTTCCCTACTCCGACCGCAACGCCGCCACCCCGCTCCCCCGCAGCGCCACCCGCGTCGCCACCCACGCCCAGAAAACGCACCCCGCCGTCAGCCCCGCGAGCAGCAGCCCCATCTCCGCATACGGAAACCCGCCCGACCTTTCCCTCAACCCCGGCCACACCGCCACCACCGCGCTCACCGTCCCGATCACCAGCCCGCACACGATCAGCCACCGATGCTCCGCAAAGACCAGCGCCCGGAGCTGCCGCTTGCGGAATCCCACCGCCTCCAGCAGCCCGAATTCCCGCCGCCGCTCCAGCACATTGCGCGCGACCACGATCGCCAGCCCCGCGCTCCCCAGCAGCAGCCCCAGCCCGCCGAGCGCCTGGAAAATCGACAGGTAGGTATTCTCCACCGCCTGAAACTCCGCCAGCCGCTG
>JANOBH010000299.1:0-30314 GCA_031411535.1 Chthoniobacter sp.
GCCTCAGTGTGACCTGCGGAAATCCGGTTGGGTTTTGGAAAAACGTAGCTGATAAGTGGTGCCCGCCCCCTTTTTCAAAGCCATGAAGCTCCTCCGCCCAGCCCTCCCGATTCTCCTCGCCGTGAGCGCGCTTCCGCTTCGCGCCGCGGACGATCCGCTCCAGTCCTTCACCCCGGCGAGACCCGGCCAGGGTTTTGTCCCCTCCACTCCTGGGCCAAAAGCCCCCCTGACCGCCAAGCAGTATCCGCCCGCGTATATCCAGGCCGTCACCGAAGTCTTCCGCGCCTTCCGCACGCGCGACTGGCAGAGCACGCGCCTCGCGCTCGACAAGGCGGACAAGATCATGCCGCCCACCCCGATGACGCTGAACACGCGCGGCGCGATCCTCATCGAGGAGAAAAATTTCGAGGAAGGCGCGCGGTTTTGCCAGGAGGCGCTGAAGCTCGACCCGAAGTTCTATCCCGCGCGCTTCAATCTCGCCGAGATCCAGCTCGTGCTGGGCAATTACGCCGAGGCGAGGAAACAGTTTGAGAAATTCGTCCGCGAGAATCCGAAGGATGAGCTCGCGCGCTTCCGGGTTTTTCTCACCTATCTCCTCGAAAAAAGCTACGACGACGCCCGGCGCGCGATCGAGCAGATCCCCTTCCCCGGCGACACGCCCGCCTACTACTACGCAAATGCCGCATGGGAATTCGCCCGCGGCGGAAAGGAGGAGGCGAAAAAGTGGCTCGGTCGCGCCGACTGGACCTTCGGCGCCGAGAAGTGCGCGCTCTTTGCCGACTCGCTCTATGAGGTCGGCTGGATGAAACGCGGGGAGCCTGTGGGACCGGCGGCCCCGCCCGCGTCGTCGGAAGAAAATGCGGCGCTCCCGCCAGGGGCCGCGCCCGCGCCGCCGGAGCCAAAGCCAAACTAAGCGCCGGCCCGCAGCAGCCGCACCACGCCGCGGAAGTGCGCCAAGCCGAAGCCGCACGCTCACCGCCACTCGTGGCGCGGATATTTCCGCTGCAGCTCCTGCTTGATCTTCGGGTAGCTGTCCTTCCAAAAGGTCGCGAGGTTTTGCGTGATCTGGATCGGTCGGTGGTTCGGCGCGAGCACATGGATGACGAGCGGGATGCGGTGCGCGGCGATCCGCAGCTCGCCGGTCACGCCGTAGAGGTCCTGGATGCGCGCGGCGATGTGCGGCGCGGTGCCCGGCGCGTAGATCACCTTCGCCTTCCGCCCGTTCGGCAGCTCGATCCGCTCGGGCGCCTGGTCGTCGAGGAGCTGCTGCTGCACGGGCGAAAGCCACGATTTCACCACGGGCCACACGGCGCGCTCCTTGATGTCTTTGTAGCTCACCGCGCCGTGGCAGATCTGCTCGAGGAGCAGGCGGCGGTCGTCGTCGCCGAGCTTGGGCAGTTCATATTCGGGGAACCATTCGGCGAGCTGGTTCAACCGCAGAATCCACTGCTCGACCGCATTGTCCCACAGCTTCAGCGGGCAGGTGCCGGCCTCGGCTTCGCGGGCGAGCAGCGCCGCGGCCTGCTCCAGCGGCACCTTGTCGGACTGCCCGGAGCGGAGGACGAGATCGTGAAAACGCGTCTGCGTTTTCGCCAGCACACGACGGAGCGCGGAGTCGAAAAAGACCTCGGTCGTTTCGCGGAAGCCGTCGGGGAAAAGCTCGCGCAGCCACTCCTCCTTGATCCCCGTGGCAAGCGTCAGCAGCGTCTCCACGCCGCCGCGGATCTCGACTTCGCGCACCTCGCTGGCCACGAGCAGGGGCGTGGTGACCACGCTCTCCCGCGCGAGCACGCCTTTCCGTCCATGCACCAGCGCACAGCGCAGCGTGCCGGCGTCGAGCCGCAGTGCGACCATGTCGGGGAAACCTGCGAGCACGCACCGCTGGAGCTGGTCGGCCGAGGTTTCCCGCGCGGCCGTGTCGAGGCCCTCGTCGCGTGCAATCCGCAGAAACTGCTCCGCCAGAGCCGCCGCCTCGCGCGCCGCGGGCGCGTGAATGCCGAGCGGGCGACAGGTCTGCGGGTTGAAATCCCGCTCCGCCGCGAAACGCAGCGCGCGCAGATGGACGAAGAAATCGCTGTCCGCATTTTCGCCCAGCGCAGCGTCGCGGTCCTGCTCCATCTGCTTCCCCTCCGCGCGGCGGAGCAGCCCGCGGCCCTGCGTGAGCGCGGCGATCTGCACGACCACCGGGACGCAGCCCAGCTCGTGCGCCGCGAGCAGCATGCGCGCGTACCGCGGGTGCGCGGGGAAGGCGAGCATGCGGCGGCCGAGCGGGGTGATCGCGCCCGCACCATCGAGCGCGCCGAGATCGGTGAGGAGCGTGAGTGCGCGTTCGAGCGAGCGCGGGTCGGGAGCTTCGAGCCAGCGGAATTTCGCGACGTCTTCCACGCCGCTCGCTTTCAAGGTGAGCACGACTTCGGCGAGATCGAGCCGCTTCACCTCGGGCAGCTCCTGCGCCGGGCGCTCGTGGTGCTCGCGCTCCGTCCAGAGCCGCACGCAGCGGCCCGGCGCGGTGCGGCCTGCGCGGCCCGCACGCTGCTCGGCGCTCGCGCGGGAGATGCGCTCGACGAGCAGCGTATTGATGCCGCGATACGGATCGAATCGCGCGATCTTCGCCTGCCCGGCGTCGATGACCACACGCACGCCGTCGATGGTCAGCGAAGTCTCGGCGACGTTTGTGGACACAATGACCTTGCGCCTTTCGCAACGCGCCACTGCGGCGTCCTGCTCCGCCGCGGGCAGTTCGCCGTGCAGCGGGAGCACCGTGCATTGGCCGCCGGCGCGGGTGTTGCGGATGGCGGAAATGGTCCGGCTGATCTCGTAGGCGCCCGACATGAAGACGAGCACGTCGCCTTCGGTCTGCCGGCTGACCCGCTCGAATTCCTCCGCCGCCGCATCCCACACGGGAAAGTCGCCGAGCGGCTTTTCGATGTATTCCACATCGACGGGAAACGTCCGCCCGCGCGAGGTCAGCAGCTCGCAGGGCGCGAGATATTTTTGCAACGCACCCGCGTCGAGCGTGGCGGACATGACGACGAGCTTCAGGTCGGGGCGCCGCGACTCCTGCAGGTCGAGCGCGCGGGCAAGGGTGATGTCGCCGTAGAGATGCCGCTCGTGGAATTCGTCGAAGATGATGACGCCGATGCCGCGCAGCGCGGGATCGGAAAGCATCTGCCGCAGCAGCACGCCCTCGGTGACGAAGCGGATGCGCGTCTTCCTGCCGCACACCTTGTCGAGCCGGATCTGGTAACCCACTTCCTCGCCCAGCCGCACCCCGCGCTCCTGCGCCACGCGTGCCGCGAGCATCCGCGTGGCGAGGCGGCGCGGCTGGAGGACCACGATCTCGCCGTCGCCCGCCAGCCCTCTGTCCAGCAGGATTTGCGGCACCTGCGTGGATTTGCCCGATCCCGTCGGCGCCTGAAGGACGACGCGCGAGTGCGCCCGGAGCGAAGCTGCGAGCTGGGCTTCGAGTTCGTAGATGGGAAGATCGCGGCGGTTCAAGGAGAGACGGGATTTCGGAATTTGACCGAATTGACGGAATGGGATGGAAGGTTGCGTGAGATGTGAGTTTCGGCCCAAACCAATTCCGTCATTTGGCAGAATTCCGTCATTCCGTATTCCTCCGACCGTGCTCATCGCCTTTCACAAACCCTTCGGGATCGTCTCGCAGTTCACGCCGGACGGCTCAAAGCACGGCACGCTCGCCGATTTCGGTTTCCCGAAAGGCGTGTATCCCATCGGCCGCCTCGACGCGGAGAGCGAGGGGTTGCTGCTGCTCAGCGACGAGCCGGAATTGAATGCCCGCCTGCTCCTGCCCAGCCACGCGCACCAGCGCGAATACTGGGCGCAGGTCGAGCGCATGCCAACGGCGGAGGCGCTGCGCGAGCTCGCCCGCGGGCTCGTCATCGGCGGGCGCAAGACACTGCCGTGCCGGGCCTGGACGCTCGATCCGCAGCCGGCAATTCCGCCGCGCGATCCGCCCATCCGCTTTCGCAAAAACGTGCCCGACACCTGGATCGCGATCGAACTCGTGGAAGGAAAGAACCATCAGGTGCGCCGGATGACTGCGGCCATCGGCCACCCGACACTGCGGCTCGTGCGCGTGCGCATCGGGCGGCTGGAGCTGGGCGCTCTGGAGGCGGGAAAGTGGGCGGCGCTCGGCGAGGCGGAGCGGCGGATGGTCTTCGGAAGGTAGCTTGGGCGTTAGCCCAAAGGCGGGGGATTTCGGGCTAAAGCCCGAGCTACTTTCAGTTCTTCGGCAGGAGCCGCTGCTTCATCTCCGCGGTCATCGCCGTGGACTGGCTGATCCAGTTCTGCGCGGCGATTTTGTCCGAGCGGATCCACTGGCGCGCGATGCGCTCGAGGTCGTTGTTCCGCGTATTGGCATCCGCGATGGTGCTGGCCCACACGGCGGCACCCTCCGGATCGGTCTCGGCGGCGCGACGGGAAAAGGCGCTCACCGCGGAGTCGCGCGCACCACCGGCGGGCAGACGTTCGAGCCAGCCGGTCGCGGTGACCGGATCCTGCTCGGCCCACTGCGAGGCGACGCTGCGGACGGCGTTGTTCCGCCCGTCGCCGTCGGGAAGCTGAACGGCCCACGCGGCGGCGGCCGCGGGATCGTTCTGCGCCCACTGGCTGGCGACCTGCGAGGCGGCATTGCCCTGGCTCGCAGCGGGAAGCTGGGCGACAAGCATGGCTGCCTGCTGCGGGTCCGTGTTTGCCATGTTTGCGATGACGCCACCGAGCACGTTGCCGCGCACCTTTTCATCCCCGATCTGCCGCGCCCACGCGAGCGCCTCCAGCGGATCATTGCGCGCCCACTGGCCGGCGACCTGCGCGAGGACGCCGCTGCCGTCCTGGCCGGCCTTCGGGTCGGTCTTGATCCAGTAATCTGCGGCCGCGCGGGGATCGCTCTGCGCCCACTGGGTCACGGCGCTGCGCTGCGCGTTCTTTTTCGACTCGTCGTCCGGAAGCTGAGAGATCCATGCGAGCGCGGCGCCCACATCGTTGCGCGCCCAGTTGCTTGCGACATTGCTGAGGGCGCTGTTGCGCGTGTCGCCGGGCGGAAGGGATGCGACGTACTGAGCGGCCGCCTGCGGGTCGCTCTGCGCCCACTGGGCGGAAACGTTTTGCACCGCGCTGTTCCGGGCCGAGCCGGCGGGCATCTGCTCGATCAGGCTGACCGCGGCGGGCGCGTCGCGGTAGCTGAGGGACTGGACCATGCCGCCGATCGCGCGGTTGCGGACATCGCCCGCCGGCAGCGCGAGCACAGCCGCGCTTGCCGCCTGCGGATCGGAATTGGCCCACGCGCCGTACGCGTTGTTCACCGCGTCGCGCCGCGCGCCGGCGTCGGGGAGCTGGTTTGCCCAGGCGATGGCCGCCTGCGGATCGGTCTGCGCCCAGGCATACACGGTCGAGCGGATGGCGTTGTCCCGGTTTTGACCGCGCGGGAGGGAGAGCACGGCGCTGGCGGCGGCGGTCGGGTTCTGGGCCGCCCATTCGCGAAAGATGGTCGCGTAGGAGTTGGACGTGGACTGGTCCTTTGGCAGCGTGCCGATGAACTGCATGGCCGCCGCCGGATCGCGCTTGGCGAGCGTGGCGATGAGACCGTAAACGGCGCTGGTCCGCGTTTCGCCGGGCGGGAGCGCGGCGACGTACTGCGCTGCGACCTGCGGGTCGGCCCCGGCCCAGATGCCCATGACCGCACGGGTGGCTCCGAAGCGGGCGTTCCGGTCGAGCGTCATGGCAAACTTCAGCGCCGCCTGCGGGTCGGTCTCCGCCCATTTGCCCACGAGCATTGGGATCAGCGTCGAGCGCTCCTGGCCGTTCATCCGCTGCGCGAGGGCGATGGCCGACGAGATCTCTCCCGGCGACATCTTCCCGATCGCTTCGTAGAGATCGTGAATGCGGCGCATGTCATTCGGCTCGCGCAGGGCGCCGAGGATCGAGGTCTCGCTCTGCTTCGCCTCCGCGTCGGTGGCCGTTGGCAGATCACCCGGGACCACCACCGCCGATGCGGGGGAGAGCGCTGGCGACGCGCCGGCAGAGAGGCCGGGACCTGCCGGGAATCCGACTCCGGGAGCAGGCGCGGCGGACGGGCCGGAACCGCCCATGACAAAGCCGATGAGCCAGCCGCCAGCGAGGGTTCCAGCACAGACGACCGGCCATTTGAATTGAGGATTCATAAGGGGAAAATGAGGGGCGGTTCTTAGCCCGCGCCTCAGGGCGCGTCAAATCGGCAGGATCACCCCGCCGCGCTCAGTACTTTAGGATCCGCGCAAGGAAATCGCGGCACTCCGCGGAGCGCGGAGCGGCGAAAAGCTCCTCCGCCGGGGCATGCTCCACGATGCGCCCCTGCGCGAGAAATGCGACACGGTCGGCGACGTGGCGGGCGAAGCCCATCTCGTGCGTCACGAGCAGGAAGTCCCGCCCCTCGTTCTTCAACTCCTCGATGACATCGAGCACCTCCGCCGTCATCTCGGGATCGAGCGCGCTCGTCGGCTCGTCGAAAAGGAGCACGCGCGGCTTGATGGCGATGGCGCGCGCGATGGCCACGCGCTGCTTCTGCCCGCCGCTGAGCTGAGCGGGCTTTTTGCGCGCGTGGTCGGCGAGCTGGAAGCGGCTGAGCGTTTCGCGGGCGATGTGCTCCGCCTCGGCTGGCGAAAGGCCATGCACCTTCTCCAGCGGCAGCGTGATATTCGCGAGCGCGGTGAGATGCGGGAAGAGATTGAATGCCTGAAACACCACGCCGAGCCGCCGCCGGTGCGCGCGCAGCTTTTCCTCATCGGTGAATGCGACCGCGTCGCCGTCCAGCGTCACCGCGCCTGCATCCGGCCTTTCCAGCCCCGCGATGATCCGCAGCAGCGTGGACTTTCCCCCGCCGCTCGGCCCGATCAGCGCGAGGCTGCGCAGCTCGCCGAAGTCGCAGGTGATGCCGTCGATCACGCGATGCGTGCCGAAGGACTTGGCGAGATGGTCGAGCTTCAGACGCATCGGGGAAAAACTCGAAATCCGAATATCGAAATCCGAAACAAATTCAAAATGCCGGAAAGGCGGGGAAACCGATGGGCGCGCGCTGGCTGTTTTGGAGATTTCAAAACTTTGGAAGTTGTTTCGGATTTCGTGCTTCGGATTTCAGACTTTCCCCACGTCATGTTTCAAACCGCGCTTTCTTCTCCAGCGACTGCGTCCACAGCGAGATCGGCAGCGTGAGGATGAGGTAGCCGACGGCCACAGGCAGGTAGCTTTCAAAATAGCCGAGCGTCACGGAACTCACCGACCCGGCGGCCAGCGCGAACTCCTCGATCCCGAGCACGGAGAGCAGCGAGGAGTTTTTGATGATCGACGCAAACTCGCCCGCGAATGGCGGGAGAATCTGCCGGATGGCCTGCGGGAAAATGACGAAGCGATAAGTCTGCATGCGCGTGAAGCCGATGGCGCGCGCGCTTTCGAGCTGCGACTGGCCGATGGCCTCGATGCCGGCGCGGATGATCTCGCTGAGATACGCGCCGCTGAAGAGCGAGAGGATCAGCGCCCCGGCGAGGAACCGGAAATCCCGCGAGAGCGCCTGGCCGAAGATGTACCAATAGAAATAAAGCTGCACCAGCAGCGGCGTCCCGCGCGTGACCTCCACATAGATGCGCGCAAGGTAGCGCAGCGGCAGGAAGGAGCTCCGCCGCAGCAGCGCAAAGGTGAGCCCGATCGCGCAGCTCAGCGGCAGCGCCAGCGCCGCGATGCCGATGGTCGTCAGCCAGCCCTTCCAAAACAGCCGCCAGTAACCCAGCACCGGCTCCCACGCCCAATGGTAGCTCAGCGCCGAAAACGCGCCGAAGCACACCAGGCTGAGCACCCCCAGCGCCAGCGCGAAGCTGACCGCGCGAGCCAGCAGTGGAGCGGGTTCGCGGTCGGCGGCGAAGAATGCGGTGCGGAGAGCGGAGATCAAAGCGGGCGCGGCTGTGCCGGATGAAAGGGGAAGCCGCCCCAACTGCCAAGCCGCAGCGCTTCTCGTCCGCCTGGGGTTCGTGTATTTCGTGCATTTCGTGGACACCGCACCGCCGCCGCCATTCACAGCCGTCCTTCTCGCGGGCGGAAGCTCCACGCGGATGGGCCGGGACAAGGCGGGCGTGCTCATTGGCAGCCAGCCGCTTTGGCAGCGGCAGCTCGGCACGCTGCGCGCCGTGCATCCGCACGAGCTTTTCATCTCGGGAAAAGCTGGCGGACCCTACGCGGATGCGGGCGTCGAGATTCTCGCCGACAGCGTCCCCGGCCTCGGTCCGCTCGCCGGCGTGGAAGCCGCGCTGCGCCGCGCGAGCCACCCGCTCGTCCTCGTCCTCGCGATTGATCTGCCGGCCATGACAGCGGATTTTTTGTCAGAGCTCGTGCGCGGGCCCGCCGCCACCGGCTGCGTCCCGCGCGACGACCGCTGGTTTGAGCCGCTCGCCGCCGTCTATCCGCGCGCCTGCCTCCCGCTGGCCGAGGCGTGCCTGCGCGATGCCGACCGCTCCATGCAGCGCTTCGTCCGGCTCGCCGTGGAGCGGGGACTGGTGGGCATTCGCGACCTGCGCCCCGGCGAGCGGGCGCTCTTCAAAAACCTCAACCAGCCCGGCGATCTCTAGCGCGCGGGCTTGTCCGAGGCCTGCCAGAAGGCGCGGCCCACGTCGCTTTCCATGTCGGCCATGAGCCACAGGACGCGGGCTATCGAGGTCACGGAAATCAGATCCGTGGGGCGATTGGTCTGCCAGGTTTCGTAGTAGGCGTCGGCGTTTTTTCGGGCGCGCTGGAGCAGGTAGTCCTCGCGGGTGATGCGGTAGAGCTCGATGTCGGCCTCGACCATGAGGTGCGCCCATTTCACATGGTCGCGATAGACGCCGGTGTCCCTTTTCAAAAGACGGTCGCCGGCGCGGGCGATGCGGCGGGCTTCTTCGAGCGGCTCCTTTTTTCCGGTGGCCCGGTACTGGCCGAGGAAGGCGCGAATCATGAGACCGGTGTTATAGGTAAGCTGGCCGCGGTTGACCTCGCCGGTGGCGATGACCTTGTTGTCCCAAAAGAGGCCGCTGGGGTCCTGCAAATTGGAGACCGTCCACGCGATGATGGCCTGCGCCTTTTCGACGAGCGGCGCGGCGGCGCGGGGCTCGCGGAGTCGCGCGAGGCGCAGGCAGCCGACGGCGGCGGGCGCATTGACGCATGTGTTTTTCGCGCCGCCTTTGTGCGCCTCGTGCCACCAGATGCCGCCGCCGCCTTCGTCGTCCCAGCCGCTGAGGACGAAGTCGAGCGTCTCGCTGGCGCGCTTCAGGTAGTGCGCGCGGCGGGTGAGGTCGTAGGCTTCGAGGAAGGTGATGACCATCCACGCGTTGTCGTCGTAATACTTGTCGTGGCCGTTGCCGCTGGTCTGTCCGGGTTCGTAGCCGGGAACCTTGGCTTTGGAGTCCCAGTAGCCGTCGAGGGCGTCGAAGTTTTTCTCCATGATGGGCCGGTAATGCGCGGGCTCGAGCCGCGCGGCGGCGACGAGGGCGGAGAACGCGACGCCGTTTCCCCAGAGGAAATCGGGACGCGTGTCCGTGGCCGATTTGGAGTAAAGGCCGGTGCGGGCGTTCCAGAAAGTTTTCTGGATCTCGGCCATGACTTCGCGCGCGCGCTTGCCGTAAAGGCCGGGGTCGGGCGCAGCAGGCGGCGGCGTACCGGAAGCCGGCGCGGCTATGGCTGGGGCGGCCGGTGGTGGGACGGCCACGCTGTTTCTCAGCGCTGCAGCGCGGGGCACGAGATCGGTGGCGGCGGCGGCGATCATCTGCCGGCCGTTCTGATACTCGACTTCCAACTGCGCCCCGGCGACGCGCAGCAGCCGCAGCACGGTCCCCGCGGGTAACTGCGCCTGCCCGGCAACCTTCCCATTGATCACCACCGGGATGGGTGTCGCGCGAATGAGGCTGACCTGCTTCGGCCACCACGCAGGGGTATTGCCGATGGTCTCCAAATCGGGTGGCGCTTCCGCTCCGGGCGCCGGCACGACCCATACGAGGAAGGCGCACAGCAGCAAACAGAGAGGATTCCCGGCGTGAATGCGGCTGCGTGGTTTCATCGGCGCGACCGTATCGCTTCCGATCCGCCTCGTCCAATCCCGCACCACTCCGGGCGCCCTGGCTTTCGGCGCAGCCTTGCCCGTTCCCGCTGAGCCCGCCTTTAACGCGACGGCCCGACGGCGACGGCGCACGCCTTGTAGCTCGGCTGCCGCGAGTAGGGATCGAAAGACGGATGCGTGAGCCGATTGACGGAGGCGTAGTGCATGGGCGCGAAGATCTGGCCGGGCTGCACCGTGGTGGTGACGCAGGCGGAGGCGGTGATTTTTCCGCGGCGCGAAGCGATGGTGACGGACGAATTCGGGGCGATGCCGAGCCGCTCGGCGTCCATCGGGTTGATCTCGATGTAGGCCGCCGCGGGATAGAGTTTGCGGAGCACGTCGGACTTTCCCGTGCGGGTGTTTGTGTGCCACTGCGACGAGGTGCCGCGGCCGGTGAGCAGGAGGAATGGGAACTCCGCATCCACCGGCTCCGCCATCGGGCGCGGCGCTTCGAAGTGGAACTTCGCCTTTCCGTCCGGGTGAAAAAACCGGCCGTCCGCGAAGAGGCGGCGCTCCACGTCGGGGCTTTCGCCTTCCGCCGTTTGCCTTTCGCTTTCATTCCACGGCCACTGCACGCCGCCGCATTCGTCGATCATCCGGTAGTCCTCGATCCCCGTGATGTCGCACGGCTGGCCGCGCGAGCATTCCCCGATCAGCCGGAACGCCGCCTCGGGCGAAGTCCACGGCGCGAACATCTCCCCGCAGCCCCAGTACTGCGCGATGAGCGTGCAGATATTGAAATCCGAAAGCGCCTGGCCCGGGGCGCGGGCGACGCGTTTCACGAGCCCGATGCGCCGCTCGGAGTTGATCAGCGTCCCCTCCTTTTCCCCCCAACCCGCCGCGGGCAGCACGAGGTCGGCGCGCAGCGCGGTCTCGGTGGTGGAATACATGTCCTGCACGACGAGGAAATCGAGCTTCCCGAGGAGGTCGTTGAACTCCGACTGATGAATCCACGAGTGCGATGAATTCGTCGCGATGACCCACAGGCCCTTGATCTTCCCATCGCGGATGCCGTCCACGATCTGGTCGTAGGCCCACGAGTTCTGCCGCGGGATCACCTCCTCCGCGATGCCGAGCACACCGGCGATTTTCGCGCGGTGGCCGTCGTTGTTGAAATCGTGCCCGCCGAGCAGGCTGGTGACATTGGCGAAAAGGCGCGAGCCCATCGCGTTGCACTGGCCCGTAATGGAATTCGCGCCGGTGCCGGGGCGGCCCATGTTGCCGGTCATCAGCGCGAGATTGATGATCGCCTGCGCGGTGCGCGTGCTCTCGTGGCCCTGGTTCACGCCCATCGTCCACCAGAATGACACGCGCTTCCCGTCCGCGATGGTCTGGGCGAAATGCCAGAGATCGTCCGCGCTCAGTCCCGTCGCGGCGGTCACTACATCGGTGGTGAAATGCGTCGCGAATTCCGCGAACTCGTCGAATCCCGTGGTGTGCGCCGCGATGTAGTCGCGATCAATCCAGTGGCTCGCGATGAGGATGTTTGCGATTCCGTAAAGCAGCGTGAGGTCGCTCTTTGGCGCGATGGCGTAGTGCTGCGTCGCGGCCATCGCCGTCTCGGTCTTGCGCGGATCGACGACGATGATCTCGGGCTGGTTTTTGTTCCGCATCACGCGCTGCCACATGATCGGATGCGCGATGCACGGATTCGAGCCGACGAAAACCAGCACGTCGCTTTCCTCAAAATCCGCATACGTGTAGGGCGGCGCGTCAAAGCCGAAGGACTGCTTGTAGGCGACCGCGCTCGTGGCCATGCACTGCCGCGTGTTGCTGTCGCAGTGGACGAAACCCATGCCGAACTTGAAGAGCGCGCCGAGGAACGCCATCTCCTCGGTCACGATCTGGCCGGTGCCGAGGAATGCGACGGACTCCGGGCCGTGCTCGCGTTTGATCTCCTTGAAGCGCTCGCAGAAGACGGTCAGCGCCGTGTCCCAGTCCACCGCCTCAAGAGCGCCGCCACGCTCGCGCCGGAGGCGCGGCGTGGTCGCGCGGTCGGGCGCCGCGAGCGGGGTGAGCGCCTCCCAGCCCTTTGGGCAGGCCATTCCGAGGTTCACGGGGTAATGCGTGTCGGCGCTCAGATTGATCGCGCGGCCGTCCTTGAGATGAATGTTCAGCCCGCACCCGGTGGAGCAGAATCCGCAGACCATCGTGGTGGTGTCGTCCGGCTTCAGCCGCTCGGGGACCTTGCCCAGGCCGAAGTCGCCGGGCGTCTGCACGAGGTCTTTGGTCAGCGGTCCGTCCCAGGCGCGGATCAGGTCGGCGGCTTTGGCGGCGAGCTTTTTCATGCATGCACGGGCGTGGCGGACGAAAGCGGACCCGGCATCCGGGGCGCGACGACTGCGGTGAAGAAAAAGTAACGCTCGATGGCCTGCGACGTGACCGTGAGGAGGAAGGAGAGCGTGGCGCACGCCGCCGCGCTCCAGCCCGCGCCAGTGATCGCGAGGAGGCCGAAGATCGTGGAGCCGGTGAAGAGGCCGACGTGTGCCAGCACGAGCGGGCGGCGCAGCGTCCAGATGACCAGCGCGGAACGGTGATTCGGATCGCCCTCATCGCCCAGCGAGCGACGCAGATTTTGAAACTCCCAGCCGAAGAGCGCGGCGCGAATGATGGCGGCGACGATCGCGAAGGCGGAGGCGACGCCTCCCGCTGCACCGCCGCCGGTCCATGCCAGCACGGCAGCGGTGGCGGCTGTGCCGAGGAGAAAGGTCGTGCCGAAAAAGCGGACGAACGTCAGCTCCCGGCTCCAGAACGCGCGGCGCGTATCCACGTAGATCATCGCGGAGCAATAGACGCCGACGAGGCCGAGTGCGGCGGTGATGCCCGCGAGCGGCACGGCGAACTGTGGAGGCGAAACGAAGCGTTCGACGATGCTCAGCGCCGGCATCATGGCGGCGCCCGCTTTCCACAAGGCTGCGCCCGTGAACGCGGCGGCCGCACCGGCGAAGATGCTGAATGCCAGTATCTCGCGGCTCATCCAGGAAGTCCGCAGGCCCAGGAACGCGCGCCACGCGCCGAGCGGACGGCCCAGATGGAGCACGCTGACCGCGAGCCCGAGATTGAGCACGGCGAAGGCGACGACTGCGAGCGGCGCCTGCGCAAGGGCGGACACGCGCGCGTCCCACGCCGCGAGTGCGGCGGCGCTGAGAAAGATGCCGGCGGCGATCTGCGTGAGCACGAGCATCGCGATGAGCGGCGAGTGCGCGTGCTCCAGGCGCAGCGCTGCGGCGTCGCCGGGCCGGGCATTCGCAGGGATCAGACGGCGCGAGGTGTAGGTCGTCGTCGGCTTTGTGTATGCCGAGTCGAATGCTCCGGGCAGCAGCGTGTCGCCCGGCGCGATGCTCGCGGTGTGCGCGGATTTTTCCACGATGCGGATGGAGATCGCGGCGCTCGGACAGGCCTGCACGCAGGCGGGTGCCTCGCCCACGCTGAGGCGGGAGTGGCACATGTCGCACTTGCGGACGATGCCGCGCTTTTCGGAATACTTCGGCACGTCGTACGGGCACTTGAGCACGCAGTACTGGCAGCCGATGCACTGGTCGTCGAGATGCCGCACGATGCCGGTGTCGGCGTCCTTTTCGTAAGCCTTCACGGGGCAGCCAAGCATGCAGGCAGGCTCGACGCAGTGGTGGCATGCGGTGGTGACGGTCTGCTGCCACGGCTCGTCGTTGCTGCCGCCGTGGAGCAGGCCGATGTCGCGCCACGTCTCACCGTCATCGAGACCGTTCAGGGAGTGGCACGCGCTCACGCACGCCTTGCAGCCGGTGCAGGCATCGAGATCGACGGCGAAAGCGTACTGCTCCCCCTGCCCCGGCTTCGAGAGCGGGATCAGGTCGCGGTAGTAGCGCGACTGCGCGGGGAGCGCGTCGCGCTCGTGCTTGCGGGCGAAGCGCTCGACGGCGGTGAGGACCTGCTGCTCGGCGAGGAGGTCGTCGATCAGCGTGCGTGGGCTTTCCTGGTCGTCCACGGGCGCAGTCATCTACTCCTCATTGCTGAAGATCACCTGGAGCGTGTTGAGGTCGTGCCGCGCGGTGAAGGCCTGGAAGCCTTCGCCATCTGTGCGGTGGCGCAGGTAGCCGCGGAGCATTTTCTCGATGAGCGGCGGCAGGCTCTCGAAGGCGATGCCGGTGAAGACCTGGCGACCCACGGCCTGGTTTGCGCCAAAGCCGCCGCCGACGAAAACGTGGTAGCCGTCCTTGCTCTCGCCCGCGACTTTCGTTTTCGTGCCGAGCAGGCCGATGTCGCCCATGTAGTGCTGCGCGCACGAGTTCGGGCAGCCGGTGACGTGGATGTTCACCGCGCGGTCGAGCTGGATGCGCTTGTCGAGGTAGTCGGCGAGCTGGAGAGCGTGGCCCTTCGTGTCGGCTTGCGCGAATTTGCAGTACGAGTTGCCGGTGCAGGCGATGAGGCCGCTGCGGAGGTTCGACTGCTGGGTGTCGAAGCCGATCTTGCGGAGCGCCTTTTGCACCGTGGCGACGTAAGCGTCGGGCACATTCGGGATGATGAAGTTTTGCCAGACCGTGAGCCGGATCTCGCCGGAGCCGTAGAGGTCGGCGATCTCCGCGACGCGGATCATCTGCTTCGGAGTGATGTGGCCGACAGGCACGGCGACACCGACGTAGTTCAGTCCGCGCTGCTTCTGGGAAAACACGCCAACGTGGGAGTGCGGCAGCGTCTGGCTGGGGTAGGTGATCGCCGCCGGATCGAGTGGCGCGCGCTGAAGCTTGTACCCGAGCAGTTTCTCGGTCGCTTCGAGATACTGGTCGAGCGTCCACGTTTCCAGCAGGTGCTTGAGCCGCGCCTTCTTGCGGTCGGTGCGGTTGCCGTTCGCGATGTAAACGCGCACCACGGCGGCGACGACGCGGTTCAGCTCCGCCGGCTTCACGAGCACGCCGATGTCGCGGGCGAATGCCTTGTGGCCGGTAGCGCCGCCGAGGGCGATTCGGAAAAGAACCTCGTCGCCGACTTTCACGGCCTTGCAGCCGATGTCGTTCGTGTCCTCCACCGTGCCGATCAGCCCGCCGCCGTCGTACGCGATGTTGAACTTGCGCGGCAGATCGTAGAAGGCGCGGTCATTGATGATGATCTGGCCCATCTCCTGGCAGAGCGGCATCACGTCGATCAGCTCGTGCGAATCGATGCCGGCGGTCGGATTCGCCGTCAGGTTGCGGATATTGTCCGCGCCCGCGCCGCGCGTGTGCAGGCCCACGTGCTGGATGCGCTGGACGAGCGCGGGCGTGTCTTTCGGCTGGATGAGCCGCATCTGCAGATTGGCGCGCGTGGTGATCTGCACGTAGCCGGTGGTGAGATCCTTCGCGACGTGCGCCAGCTCGCGGAGTTGGAAAGTGCGGAGCTGTCCGCCGGGAATGCGCAGCCGCGCCATGAAGGCTTCCTTGTTCGGCGTGAGGTAAAAAAGCCCGTTCCATTTGAAGCGGAAAATCTCCTCCTTCTCGGGCGCTTTGTTGGCCGCGGCGTAGTCGAGGAGCACCGGGTAGGCGTCGAGCGGATGCAGCTCCCGCTTTACCCGCTCCTCAAAGATGAGGTCCTCGTGGGAAAGCGTCCTTTCCACTGCGGGAGCGGCTTCCGCGTCGGTGAAGCGCTGGCCGCGCGCGGAGACACCGGCAAAGAATCCGGTGAGATAATTCGTCTGCTCGGGCGAGAGCGGGTCGCCGTTGATGGAGGCGATCGGAAGGGCGGCGGTGCTCATGGATCAATAAACGTCGCGCTGATAGCGCTTGTCGGTTTTCAGCTTCTGGATGTAAGCGGCGGCGGCGTCCTTGCTCATTCCGCCGACGCTTTCCGCGATCTGGTGGAGGGCCGCGTCCACGTCCTTCGCCATGCGGCTCGCGTCGCCGCAGACGTAGAAGTGGGCGCCGCTTTCCAACCAGGAAAAGAGTTCCGCGCCGTTCTCGATCATCCGGTTCTGGACGTAGATTTTTTCCGCCTGGTCGCGGGAGAAGGCGAGGTCGAGGCGCGTGAGGTGGCCGTCGGCGACCCAGCCTTCGAGCTGTTCGCGGTAGAGGAAATCGGTCGCGCGTTTCTGGTCGCCGAAGAAGAGCCAGTTGCGGCCTTTTGCGCCGGTCGCGAGACGCTCTTCGAGAAAGGCGCGGAACGGCGCGATGCCGGTGCCGGGGCCGCACATGATGACGGGCGTGTCGCCATTCTCCGGCAGACGGAAGCCGTGCGAGGTCTGGACGAAAACGGGGACCGGCGTGTGATCCGCGCAGCGCTCGGCGAGGAATGTGGAGCACACACCCTTCCGCGCGCGACCGTGGCCGTCGTAGCGGACGGCGGCGACCGTGAGGTGGACCTCTTCGGGATGCGCCTTCGGGCTGGAGGAGATCGAGTAAAGGCGGGGCTGCAATTTCTTGAGCAGCGCGATGAATTCCGCCGCGCTGAATTTCTGCGAAAGCCCGCCGATCACGTCGATGATCTCACGGCCCCAGAGCCATTTCTTCAGCTCGTCCTTGCGCCCGGCATCCAGCAGCTCGGCCAGTTCGCCGCCCGAAGCGCCGCGCTCGGCGGCCGCCTTGAGCAGTTCGGCGGAGGGCCGCGTGATGTCGTAATGCTGCGCGAGCGCGAGGCGCAGCGAGCTTTCGGAGCCGTCCGGCGTCTTTACTGCCTCCTCGCCGTCGCAGCCGAGCGCGCCGAGGATGTCGCCGACGAGTTCGGAGCAGTTCGCGGGCACCACGCCGAGCGCGTCGCCGACCTCGTAGCTGAGGCCGGAGCCTGCGAGCGAGATTTCGTAGTGCCGCACTTCCTTGCCGGAGCCTTCCGCGTTGAGCAGCCGATTGGCGAGCAGGCGGGCCGGAAAGGGATTCTTCTTCGAGTAGCCCACGTCGGCGGGCGCTTCTTCCGCGGAGGCCGCAGCGTCGAGCGCCGGTGCGGACGCTTCGCCCGCGAGTGACGCGAGCGCGGCGAAGACGCCTTCCGTCCACGACTTTGCAGGCCCGTCGTAATCGACATCACAATCGACCCGCGGATGCACACGCTTCGCGCCGAGTTTTTCAAAACGCTCGTCGCAGATCTTCCCGAACTCGCAGAAGGCCGCGTAGTTCGTGTCGCCGAGCGCGAGGACGGAGAAATTGAGATGCGCGAGCGTCGGCGCGGTGTCGGCCTTGAGGTAGTTCCAAAAGGCCTGCGCGTTGTCGGGCGGCTCGCCGTCGCCGTAGGTGCTGGTGATGACGAGGACGTTTTCCTCCTTGGTCAGATCCACGCTTTCATACTTTGCCATGTCCACGAGCTTCGGCTTGAAGCCGCGCTTCTCGGCTTCCTTCGACGCCTTTTTCGCCAGTCCCTCGGCGGTGCCGGTCTGGCTGCCGAAGAAGAGCACGAGCGGCTTTGCGGGCGCCGCGGGCGCGGCGCTCAGGCCGGACAGCGCACGGGCGGCGAGCGTGGCGTCGGAGAAAAGTCCGGCGAGGTAGCCGTTGAGCCAGAGACGCTGTTCCGGGGAGAACGGGGCATTGTCCGGGATGAACGGGATCGGGTTCATGAGAGGCTGAGGAGTTTCACGACCAGGCCGATCGTGATCGCGAGGAGGATGAAAAAGCCGGTCTTGTAGAAGAGCAGCGGGTGCTTCTCCAAAAGCGACGCTCCCGGCTGGAAGAACGGCTCGACTTTCGCCGGGTTCGCGAGGTCGAAGCCGATCTCGCTGTAGTGCTGATAGGTTCGCTCGGGATCCACGACGACGGCGCGGAGGATCACCGATTCCAGCCACGGCGGGATGTTCGCATTGAGCCGCGACGGCGCTTTCGCGACGCCGAAGACCGGCGTCTGAAAGCGCTCGATCTCCCCGTAGGGAAACGCTCCGGTCAGCGCCTGGAAGAGCGTCACGCCGATGGCGAAAATCTCGGTCCTCTCGGAGATCGGCGTGCCGTGAAACCGCTCGGGGGCGAGGTAGCTGGCGGTGCCCGCGCGCGTGGTGATCGAGAAGATCTCCGTGGCGCTGCCGAGGTCGATGAGTTTGAAGCGCAGCCGGTCGTAATCACTGATGACGAGAATGTTCTCCGGCTTGATGTCGCCGTGGACGAGATCGATCCGGAGCAGGTGCGTGCTCGCGTCGATGAGGAAGCGTCCCAGTTCCACCGCCTCATCGACCGAGAGCCGCCGGGACGCGAGGAGCGTCTTGAGGCTCGGGGCCTCGACGAACTCCATGACATAGTAGCGCGCGGTCGCTTTCTCGGGCACGAATGCGTCCACGAAGAACTCCGCGTGCAACCGCGTGGCGTTCCAGGTTTCCTTCACGAAAAGATTGAGCACCGCCTCGGTGTCGCGCGCTTCGAGCGGCGCGAATTTCATGGTCCAGCGCTGCCCGTCCTTTGTCGCGAGCCAGACGCGGTCGCTGTGCTGGAAGGGGCGGACAAGTTCGTAGCCGTCGATGACGTCACCTTTGCGGAGCGCGTCGGGAATCAGGAGGGGGAGCTGGCTCACGGCGCGCAGCCTACCAGTCTCGGCGATGTCGATCACGATCGCGCTGATGTCGTCCAGCGTCTCCTCCGTGGCCTGCTGGCGGGCATGCTGGACGATGGCGCGCGCGGCGGAGCGATGGGCGAGCCGCTTCGCGAGGTCGTCGTCGTTCAGGACATTCGAGACGCCGTCCGAGCAGAGGAAAGCGATGTCGCCATCGCGCAGCTCGGTCTCGAAGCAGTGGGGCTCGACCTCCGGCGCGAGGCCGATGGCGCGCTGGAGCACATGCGAAAAGGCGCGGTCATTGATGACGTGATCGTGCGAGAGCTGCGAGAGGCGGCCATCGCGGGAGAGATAGACGCGGGAGTCGCCGACATTGAGGCCAAAGAGCCGGTTGCCCTCGATCACGGCGACGGAGAGCGTGGAGATCATCTCCGGGGTGGAGTGACGCGCGAGCGATTCGTGATGGAGCGTGTGGTTGATGATCCTGGTGAATTCCGACAGCGCCTTTTGCGGACTCCAGCTCTCGGGTCGCACGGCGTAGTTGCTCATCAGCGACTCCACGATCCGGGTGGACGCCTCCCGCGCATCGCGCGCCGCTCCTGCACCGTCGGCGAGGACGGCGATCACGGTTTCGTCCCACGCCCTGAAGGCAAAGGAGTCCTCCGATTCCGCGCCGTCGCTCTTTGGCAGTCCATAGCTGGTGAGGGAGACTTTCAAAATGGAAGGGATCAGATCCGCGCAGCCGCGACGGCGCCCCAGGTCGTGCGCCAGCGGGTTTTCACGAGGTTCAGGCCGACGAGCGCGAAGATGCAGAGGCTCGCAAAGACGAGCAGACCGTTCAGGTAGCTGCCGAAGTGCTCCTTGCTCTGGCCCATCATATTCGCCAGCAGGAAGCCGCCGATGCCGCCACCGCAGCCGACGAGGCCGGTCATCACGCCGAGTTCCTTGCCAAAGCGCTGCGGCAGGAGCTGGAAGACGGAGCCATTGCCCATTCCAAACGCGCCGCACGCCACAATGAACGCGGCGACGTTCAACCAGAGGTGATTGACGAGTCCGCCGAGCACGAGCGCGACGCACGCCACGGTGTAATAGACATGCAGCGAGCGGATGCCGCCGATGCGGTCGGAGATCGCTCCGCCGACCGGCCGGCCAAGCGCGCCGATCGCCGTGCAGAGCGCCACGAGGTCGCCCGCCTGCGAGGGCGTGACGCCGAAGCGGTCCTTGAAATACATGCCAAGTGAGTAGGCCAGCCCGACAAACCCGCCGAATGTGACGGTGTAGAAAAAGCAGAACCAGTGGACGTCCCGGTCGCGGAACATGCGGAAGTAGTCGCCGAGCTTTTTCGGGGATGCCGGATTGGGCGGCTCCTTTGAAAAGATGATGTAAATCGCGAGGACGAAGACCGCCGGGATCAGCGCGAGTCCAAACACCGCCTCCCAGCCGTAGGCCGCCGCGAGACGCGGCGCGAGCAGCGAGTCGATGACCACGCCGATGTTTCCCGCGCCGGCGAGGCCCATCACGAGGCCCTGCATATTGGGCGGATACCAGCGCCCGGCCTGCGGTATCGCCACCGCGAAGCTCGCGCCCGCCACGCCGAGCACCATGCCCATGAGCAGAGTCGCCTCGTAGTTTTTCAGCCCAAATATCCACGCCGCAGCCAGCCCGGTCATGACCACGAGCTGCGCGATGATGCCCGTGCGCTTCGCCCCGATGCGATCGACCAGCAGCCCGAGCCCGAGCCGGAAGATGCCGCCGAAGAGAATCGGCACCGAGACCATGAAGAAGCGCTGCTGCGCGCTGAGATTCAGCGAATCCGGAGCGGCGATCTGATTGGCCAGCACGCCGAGGAGCGTCCAGACCATGAAGCTGTAGTCGAAGTAGAGGAACGCGCTGACGAGCGTCGGGAAGTGTCCGGATTTTTTGAGCGTGGAGAGGTTCAAGTGATGAGACGGATGTTTGGTTTTGCGCACTGCGAACGGGATTCGCTGTGTCGCCGCGCTCTTTAGCTCTGCGCGTGCCAACCGTGCCCGGCTCTGGCAGCTCATTTGGCTCATCGTTCTAATGGACGCGATGAATGGCATTCATTCACGCGGGAGAAGGTTGCGCTTCGGCGCTTTGCGGAGGGGCGACACGCGGCTGAACAGGGTGGCGCCGACCCTCATTTTCCGTCCGCCGCCCGGCCGGCACTCCGCAAAAGGGCGGCCGCGCAGGGGCGGGCGGTGTCTCCTTTTGCCCAAGCTGGACAAGGCGCGCGGCGGTCCACCGGCCGCCGCGCAGCAAGCGGCCCGCTCCATTTTGGGAGCGGGCCGCGTCCTAACCCAGCACGTAGCCGCCTAGAATTCGATGGTCGCCTGGACGTAGCCGAAGTCGGCGTCGTCGTTTGCGCCGGTGTCCTTCAGGTAACTCCCCGCGAAGAAGTGGCTGTAGCCGGCGACCAGTGCGAGCTGCTTCATCGGTTTGTAGGTCACCGTGAAGTCGATCTCGGAGCCTGCGAACTTGTCCGCATTGCGGGCGAGCGCGTTGACCGGGCGCACGGCGGTTGCGCCGTTCGCGCGGTACCACGCGTCCTCATTTGTCGCCAGCCAGAAGGCGTGGTAGTCGAGCTGCGCGGTGAGTTTCTTGGTGGGCGAAACTTTCACGCTGATCGCCGGGTTGTGCATATTCTGCCAGGAGAAGACATCCATGAATCCGTAGAATTTGTGGTTCGTCGGGAAGAGATTCTGAAACGTCCCGATGTCCGTGTCGCCGGGCCGGCTGTCACCTGTGGCGAAGTTGTATTCGACGCCGATCCGCGGCGTCCACGGCGCCTCGAAGGTGTAACCGAGGCCCGCATGCACGGCGGCGGCGGTGAGATCCAGGCCGCGCACTTCTCCCGTCTGAAATGCGAACTCGCCGTCATAGTCGAGGCCAAGCGGCCTGGGCGCTGGCGGCGGCGGCGGCGCTGATTTTCCGTCGGCGACGGACTTGCCATCGGGCGCGGGGGCCGGCGCGTGATAGAATGCGCCCGGCTTCGACTTCACGCGGAAGCCGAGCGTCACGAAGTTCGTGTCGCCGATCGCGGCGGGCAGGTACTTCGGCCCCGTCTCCTCGTGGAGATGAAATGCGTAGAGGTCCGTGGTCTGAAACGGGAGCGCGGTGGTGCTGAAATACAGGCCGCTGAAGATCTGCCCGCGATCGGTCTCGGTGCCATTGGCAAAGTCGGACTGGTTGTATTTTCCACGCGTGGGGATCACCACGGTGGAGGCAAATCCATCCAGCCACCATTTCGCCTGCTCGAAGCGCAGCTTCACGGCGTCGAAAGTGCGGCCGATGTTATTCCAGTCGAAGGAACCGACGAGGCGCTCATCGCCGTACGACAGGATCTGCCGCCCGATCTTGAGCGCCAGAGGGAACTCTTTCACATTGCCGAACTCCACGTAGCCCTGGCGGAGGTCGAAGGCGTCATCGCCTTCCGCGCCGAGCTGGCCGGGGAAGTCCGGGCGATCCGAATCGATCTCCCGCGAATCCTGGGTCTGCGCGTAGATTTTCAACCACGACGCCGGCTTGACCATCAGTCCGATGCGGAAGCGCTGGAGCAGCCAGCCGTCGTCGGTCGGCGAGTCGAGCGCGTCATTGAAGTCGAAGTTGTTCTCGCGGATTTCGAGGCGCAGGCGCTCCTGCACATCGAAGGTGAGCATGCCACCGGCCAGGCTGAGCGGGTTGCTCTCGATGGCGGGTTTCGGAGCGGTGGATTTCACGGCGGTCTCTCCCGCATACGAGGGTGCTGCGATGCCGGCGAGGAGGGCGGCCGCGAAGAGCGCTCCGCGTTTCAAGGCCGGGTGGTGTGGGTGTCTGGTCATTGGGTGGTCAGTTTGGAGATGCTCCTCCGGTGTGTGGTGTTGGTTGGTTTCAATGGCCGGGAGCATCGCGGCCAGCGGGTGTCGGCTGCCCTGGGGGAGATTTCATGCGGCGTTCACCGCGAGCGGAAGTTTGTCGCCGGGCGGCGGCGGGACACTTTGACCGGGATCAAACCCGGCCCCTCCCGGAGCAGGCGCCGGACGCCGGTGCGCGTGGACTTCGAGAAACTCGATGAGCCGCTCGCGGAGCCTGTAGTAGTCAGGGTGCTCCATCACTTCCTTGCGCTCGCGCGGGCGCGGAAAATCCACCTCGATGACGTCGCCGATGCAGGCCTCGGGCCCGTCCGTCATGCAGAGGATGCGGTCGCTGAGGAAGAGCGCCTCATCGACATCATGCGTGACCATCATGGCGGTGATCCGGTCGCGCCGCCAAAGCTGCACGAGCACCTCCTGGAGTTCGTAGCGCGTGAGCGAATCGAGCATTCCGAACGGTTCGTCGAGCAGCAGCATCTTCGGCGCGAGCGCAAAGGCGCGCGCAATCCCCACGCGCTGCCGCATGCCTTGGGAAAGCTCGGCGGGACGCTTGTGCATGGACTCTCCCAACCCAACGAGCGTCAGGTAGTACTCGGCGATCTGCGCCCGCTCGATTTTGCCGGCGGTGTAAAAGACCTGGTTCACGCCGAGCATCACATTCTCGAAGGCGGTGAGCCACGGCAGCAGCGATGGAGATTGAAACACGACCCCGCGATCCGGGCCAGGGCCGGTGAGTTCCTTGCCCGCGAGGATGATACCGCCGCTGGTGATCGGCGTGAGACCCGCCGCCATCATCAGCATCGTGGATTTTCCGCATCCCGAATGGCCGATGACGGTCACGAATTCCCCTTTTCGGAATTTGAAGTTCAGATCCTTCACGATCACGGCCTCGCCCTTTGGCGACGGGTAGCTTTTCGTGAGCTGCGTGAGTTCGAGATAGGAGGCGTCGCTCATAGGCTGATCTCCACGGTTTCGATTTTCAGTTCCGAGCGGCGGCGCGCTCGGCGCCTTGCTCCAAAGGGCTTCCGCGGCTGGTCGAGATCCTCCGGCAGCACATCGGGCAGGATGAGCTTCTTTTTCACCGCCGCCTTGTTCTTGTGCGCCGACTTGAGCAGGTAATCGATGATCTCATTGCGCGCATGTTTGAAGTCGGCGTTGTGATTGATCTCCGTGCGCACCCGCGGGCGCGGGATCGTGATCGGGATCGACGGCCCGAGCGTGGCGCACGGCCCATGCGTCAGCGGGATGACGCGGTCGGCGAGGAGGATCGCCTCGTCGGGATCGTTCGTGATGAGCACGATCGTCTTGTCGTCCTGCCGCCGGATGCTCGTGATCTCGTCCTGCAGATTGGCGCGCGTCAGCGCATCGAGCGCGCTGAGCGGTTCGTCGAGCAGCAGCACCTGCGGCTCCATGGCGAGCGTCCGCGCCACGGCCACGCGCTGGCGCATGCCGCCGGAAAGCTCGCGCGGCAGCTTGTTTCGCGCGGGCGTGAGATTCACCAGGCCGACGTATTTCTCCGTGTGGGTCCGCCGCGCCTCCGCGCTCCACTGCGGGAAGACCTGATCCACGGCGAGCGCGATGTTTTCAAACACCGTGAGCCACGGCAGCAGGCTGTAGTTTTGGAAAACAAGCCCGCGCTCCGGCCCCGGCCCGGTCACGGGTTTGCCGTCAAAGGTCACGCTTCCCTTGTCGGGAAAGGCGAGGCCGCTGAGCAGATTCACCAGCGTCGTTTTCCCGGCGCCGGAGAAACCGACAATCGCGACGAACTCGCCGCGCCCGACCTGCAGATTGATGTCGGCGAGAACCTCCGTCCGATCCCACGCGGGGCCGTAACTTTTGTAGGCGCGGTCAATTTCTAGAAATGACATGGGTGAAAATGGTTCACGCAGGAATGCACCAGTTGCGCATTCTTGAGGCGATTGTGGCAGAGGAATTCTTTGCGCCTTTGCGTCTTTGCGTGACCCATCCGCAGCGCCGATCATTGGGTGTCACGCAAAGGCGCAAAGACGCAAAGGTTGGGATTCTGTTGCGGCGGGTAAGATGAAATTCTGGGCGGCTATGACTGAAAATGAAATAGCCACCATCGTCGTTGATTCCGCCTACCGCGTTCATAGCAAGACCGGACCCGGACTTCTTGAAACCGTGTATGAAGTTTCGCTCGCGCACGAGTTGCGGAAGCGCGGTCCGCGTGTTGAAAGACAAGTGCCGGTGACGATTCGCTACGACGACATCACCTTCGACGAAGGCTTCCGTGCCGACTTGATCATTGAGGGCAAACTCATCGTTGAATTGAAGCCCGTTGAAATCCTTCCGCCCGTAGCCAGCAAGCAACTGCTCACCTATCTCCGCCTCACTGATTGCCGTCTCGGTTTGCTGATCAATTTCGGTGAATCCCTCATCAAGAACGGAATCAAACGGGTCGTGAACGGTCTCCCCGAAGAAGAACCGTCCGTCCTTTAGGCAACTCCTTTGCGTCTTTGCGTCTTTGCGTGAGTCCATAAATCAGACGGATTTGAAGCGCGCTTCGACGAGCGACATCGCGCGGTCGAGCACGAGGCCGACGACGCCGATCGTGAGGATGCAGAGGATGATCTGCGCGTAGTGGTTCGCGTTGTATTCCTGCCACAGAAAGCCGCCGACACCGGGGCGGCCGGTGAGCATTTCCACGGCGACGATGACCAGCCACGCGATGCCGAGCGAGAGCCGGAAGCCGGTGAACATGTAGGGCAGCGTCGCCGGCAGCAGCACTTTGAAGAGCGTCTTGGCGCGGGAGAGTTTCAGCACGCGGGCGACGTTCAGGTAGTCGGTCGGCACGGCGCGCACGCCCACGGCGGTATTCATCACCGTGGGCCACATGGCGCAGACCGCGATGGTGAAAAGGGCCGCGGCGTCCGACGCGCCAAAGACCGTTTTCCCCGATCCATCGAGCAGTTTCACCGAGCTGAAGAGAATCAGCCCGAGCGGAAACCACGCGAGCGGCGAGACGGGCCGGAGCACCTGGATGATCGGATCCACCGCCTTCGCGAAGGTCTTCGACAGCCCGAGGCAGAAGCCCAGCGGCGTGCCGAGCGCCAGCGCGATCACGTAGCCCTGCGTGACGAGTGAGAGCGACAGCATCGTGAAGGCGAGGATGCCCTGGTCGAGTTCGCCTCGCTTGGCGAACGGCTGCACCACGTAGGGTCGCGAGGACTTCCATGTCTCCGCGGGCGTGGGGAGGTCGGCGGAGACTCCGGCGCGCACCGTTCGCACGACGGGATCGCCAAAATCATCCACCGACTTGGTGATCGTCGAGCGTCCCGCGATGGCCAGCCAGAGCAGCAGGAAGGCGATAAGGCCGATGCAAGGCAGCAGCAGGCTGTCGAGTTTGTAGCGTTTGATGAAATCCATGCGTCAGGCCTTCAGCGACTTCACCGCGAAGCTCGCGGCGTATGCCTCCATGTCCCCCTTCGGGTCGAACTTCACCCCATCGAACAGCGTCTCCGCCGCATCACTCGGCCCGCCGTGCTTGTAGCCGATCTCCTTCATCGCCTCCTCGTAAATGTCCGCGCGCATGACCTGTTTCGTCACCGCCTCGTAGTCGGGAGCGCCTTCCGTGAAGCCCCAGCGACGGAGCTGCGTGAGCCACCACTTGCAGTATTTCGCCTGCGGATAATTGCAGTTCCGGTCGCTGAAAATCATGTAATCCGGATCCCGCAGCTTGCGCCCGTCGCCCATGATGTATTTCCCCTGCAACCGGCCCAGGATGGTCTCCGGCGGGCAGTTGATATAGGTCGCCGCGCTTACGATCTTCGCCTGCTCCTCGCGGTTCTCCATCTTGTCGAGCCACACGCTCGCCTCGTGCAGCGCCTTGAGCACGGCCTTCACGGTCTTCGGATTTTTCTCCGCAAACTCGGCGGTGAATGCGCACACCTTTTCCGGATGATCCTTCCAGATCGCCTGCGTGGTGATCGCCGTGAAACCGATGTCATCCGCTATCGCCCGCGCATTCCACGGCTCGCCGACGCAGTAGCCGTCCATCTTGCCGACCTTCATGTTCGCGACCATCTGCGGCGGCGGGACGGTGATGAGCGAAATATCCGCGCCGCCGCCGGACGCATCGCCCGGATTCACGCCGCCCGCCGCCAACCAGTAGCGCAGCCACATCGCATGGGTGCCGGTGGGAAAGGTCATCGCGAAGGTCATCGGCGTGCCGCCCGCCTTGGCCGCATCGGCCATCGCTTTTAGCGGCTTCGGGTCTTCCGCGACTTTGCCGGCGAGTTCCTTTTTCAAGGTGATCGCCTGGCCGTTCCGATTGAGCAGCCACGGCACGATCATCGGCTTCTTCGGCGCGCCGCCGAGGCCCATCGTGCTGGCAATCGGCATCCCGAGGAGCATGTGTGTCGCCTGGATGTCGCCGTTGCTCAGCGAGTCGCGGATCGCCGCCCAGCTCGCGCCCTTCGAGACGGTCGAGGTGATCCCGTATTTCATGAAGAGCCCCTTCTCGTGCGCGACCACGATGGACGAGCAGTCGGTCAGCGCGATCATGCCAAACTTCAGGTCCGCCCTCTCAGGCGCATCGCTGCCAAAGGCGCTGCCCACCCAGCCTTTTGGCAGGCCGCCGAGCAGCGCGGCGAGCCCGACGCCCTTTGCGGTGGAGGAGAGGAAGCGCCGGCGATCAAGTGCCGTTGGTGGTTTGCGGGTGGTGGAGTGGTTTTGTTTCATGGATGGTTGGTGGCTGGGAGTGAGGCGGCCTGCTGGAAAATGTCCGCGCGAAACCAGTCGGCGGCGCGCTCCGCGAGGACGAGAGAGGGATCCTCGATGAGCCCGCTCGCGAGAAGATTCCGGATGACCCAGTCCCCCTTTTCCGGCGATGGCTCATTCACGCCCGCGCCTGCGAAGATGTGAAAGGCGGACTGCTTTTCGATCCGCCCGTTTCCGTAATCAAACGTGCCCGCCATGCTCATGCGCAGTGCCTGGATGGGCACTCCGACGAATTCCGATTGCGCGAGCGTCTCCATCACGCGCTCGCGATTCTCCGGGCGCTCGCAGAATGCGCACGCCTCGATCAGCGCGGCGATGAGCGCGAGATGCTCGCGCTCCGAGCGCTCCGCAAAATCGCGCCGGACCATGAGCACTTTCTCCGGGTGGCGCGGCGCCAGTTCCTCGCTCGTCGCCACGCACCAGCCCGTCTTCGTGAGCACCGCGAGCGAGTTCCACGGCTCGCCGACGCAGTATCCATCGAGGTGCCCGGCCTTCAGGTTGGAATGCACCTGCGCGGGCGGGACGGTCACGATCCGCACATCCCGCTCCGGCGAGATGCGGTGCACGCGCAGCCAGTTGCGCAGCAGAAAGCTGTGCGCGGAGTACGCATGCACCACCCCGAAGGTGAGGCGCCCGCCGCCGCCCGCCGCGATCACCTGCCGCAGCGTCTGCCCGTCGCGCACACCTTGCTGCCACAGCTCTCGCGAGAGTGTGATCGCATTGCCGTGCAGGTTCAGCACCAGGCCCGTGAGGCATTCCGTCTGCACCGAGCCCAGCCCGCAGCTCGCAGCCACCACGAGCCCCGCGGGCGCGTGCGCCGCCTCGAGTTCGCCGTAGATGATCTTGTCGCGCACCGTCGCCCAGCCCACTTCGCGTTGCAGCTCCACGGTGATTCCGTATTTGGAAAACAGTCCCAGCTCCGCCGCCATGACCAGCGGGGCGCAGTCCGACAGCGCGACAAATCCGAGGCGGAGAGCGCGGCGTGGCGGTTGGGTCTTTTTGGGCATCAAGGCGTTTGGGAAATGGTTTCGCCGCCGCCTTTAGCTCCCGTCATGCCATCCGCCTGCTGGCGCATGAATAAATGGTTTTCGACTTTTCGATGAAAATGATGAAAAGCATTCATCCATGTCGCAACCGCTTGATAGCAGACAACTGCGCGCCTTCTCCATTCTTGCTCGGACGGGGAGTTTCACCGCCACCGCGCAGGAGCTGCACCTTTCACAATCCGCGATCAGCCATTCGATGAAGGCGCTCGAACAGGAGATCGGCTGTCGGCTTTTGGACAGGATGGGCAAAACGGTGGTCCTCACGCAGGCCGGTGAACAGCTCCTCGTCCATGCGCAGAAGATCCTCGCCGAGATGGAGTCCGCGCGCTCCGGGCTCGGCCATCTCGGCAAGTGGGGCAGCTCGCGGCTCCGCATCGGCGCGAGCACCACGGCGTGCCAGCATGTGCTCCCCGCCGTGCTCCGCGAATTCAAGGAGAGCTTCCCGCAGTGCGCGATCTCGATCGAGCCGGGCGACACACCCGAGATGATCGACGCCCTCCGCCAGCACCGCATCGACCTCGCGGTGAATCTCGAGCCGCGCCGCGAGGAGCCGCTCGAATTCCGCCCGCTCTTCACCGATGAGCTCGTCTTCATCACCAGCCCGCTGCACCCGTGGGCGCTCACGGGAAAGGTCGTGCGCGCCGAAATTCCGCGCCAGCACTACATCCTCTACGGCAAGGGCAGCTACACCTTCAAGATGGTCGAGGACTACTTCCGCCAGGACCAGGTCGTCCTCCAGAGCCAGCTCGACCTGGGCAATATGGAAGCGATCAAGGAACTCGTGAAACTCGGCCTCGGCATCAGCATCCTCGCCCCGTGGACCGCACGGAAGGAGCTCCAGGAGAAATCCCTCGTCGCGCTCCCGCTCGGAAAGCGGAAGCTCAAGCGCCGCTGGGGCGTGCTCCACTGGCGCGGCCGCCGCCTCAATCTCGCCGAGGAAACCTTCATCGGGCTCTGTGAGAGCGTCTGCGAAAAGATCCGGTAGCGGGAGACTCCGCACGCGTGTGGCGCCGCGGGGTTGATTCCCCGCCGGTCCCTCACGTCCGTTTCCAGATCGGCACGTCGCGTTTCATCCGGTCGATGGCATCCGCGAGGAAGCGGAGCGCCTCGCCCCGGTGCGGGGCGAGAACACGGATGAAAAGGGACGCCTCGCCGACTGGGACCCAGCCGAGTCGGTGGATGAAGTGGACGGCGGCGCATGGGTGCGCGGCATGCAGCTCGCGGAAGATGCGCTCGAGCTGGCTCTCGGCCATCGGCTCGTAGGCTTCATAGCGCAGGCCGGCGAGCGCACTGCCGCCCTCCGTTTCGCGGACGATGCCGGCAAACTCGGCGCATGCCCCGATCTCGCGCGAGGGTAGCGCGAGCGCCGGGATGGCGATGGGGTCGTGCGTGAAGGCGATGCGGATTTCCATGGGGCCTCAGCCGCCGCTGACGGGCGGAATGATGGCGATCTCGGCGGCGGCGCCGACGGGAGTGTCCCAGTCGCAGTACTCGCAATCTACGGCGACACGCATGGACGCGGGATCGAGCGACGGGTCGAGCCGGGCGAGCAGGGCGCGCGGTGTGTCGCCGGGGGCGCACTCGATGAGGCGCTCGCGAAAGCCGAGCCGGTCCGCGGCTTGGGCAAAGGCGAGAAGTTTCACGGACATGCGCTGCGATGTAGCCGCGAACGCGCTTCGCCGCTAGAACTTCGTGCCATGATCTCCCTCGCCGAAGCCCGCTCGATCATCGCCCGTGCCGTGCAGCCGCTGGATGCGGAGGCGGTGCCGCTGGGCGCGGCGCTGGGGCGCGTGCTGCGGGAGGACGTGGCGGCGGGCGAGGACATGCCGGCTTTCGACCGCTCGGCGATGGATGGCTACGCGCTGGCGGCGGACGACGGCTCCACGCGATTCCGCGTGGTGGCGGAGGTGCAGCCGGGCGCGGCGGCGGCGGTGAAAATCGGGCGCGGGGAATGCACGCGCATTTTCACCGGGGCGCAGATCCCGGCGGGGGCCACGCAGGTGCTGATGCAGGAGGAGGCGGAGCGCGACGGGGAGTGGATGACGCCGCGGCAGCGGGACGCGCGGACGTGGATCCGCCGTCGCGGGGAGGATGCGCGGCGCGGCGATGTGCTGCTGCGCGCGGGCGCGCGGCTGGGCG
>JANOBH010000300.1:0-2765 GCA_031411535.1 Chthoniobacter sp.
AGCGGCTGGCCGGTGCCTTTGAAAAAGGTGGTCAGCTTCGGGACCATGACGGTCATGAAGACGACGATGAGTCCGATGCCGGCGAAGACGAGGACGGAGGGGTAAAGCAGCGCCTGGGAGACGCGGTCGCGCAGGGCTTTCACGTCGGCGAGGTGGCGGACGAGGCGCTTGAGGATTTCCGGGAGCGCGCCGCTGGCCTCGCCGGCGGAGACGAGATTCACGTAGAGGGGCGAAAAGATTCGCGGGTAATCCCGGAGCGCCTGGGAGAGGCTGCGGCCGTCGATCAGCGCGCGGTGCAGGCCTTGGGAAAGGCCGTGAAGCTTGGGCTGCTTGAGGCGCTTTTCCAGCACGCCGAGGGCCTCGTCGAGCGTCATGCCGGCGGTGAGCAGGTGGGCGAGTTGCTCGGTGAAAAGGTGCTGGTGGGTGTGCGAAAGGGAGGTGATGGGGCCGCTCTCGGCTGGCGGCTCGGCGGCTGCGGCTTTTGAGGCGGCCTTTGCCAGTTCGGAGCGGCGTCTGGCGGGTGGGGCGCCGGGGCCGGGCGCGGCGGGGGCCTCGGCACCGGCCACCGCCTCGATCTTGATCGGCACGCCGCCCTGCTGCTCGACCTGATGGATGGCCGCCGCCCGGTCATTGCACGTCAGCACGCCGTCGATCAGCTTTCCGTCGGACTTGCGGGCGAGGTATTTGAACTGCGGCATGCGGGGGACGGGATTTGGCGAACCGGCGATGTGGTGGTTGGGCGATTGGATTGACGGTGGACTCGCGATCTGCCGAGCCCATCGCCCAATCGCCAAATCCCCGCCGAGGCTATGCCCGGAAAGCACGAAGGCAAGCCGTGAGGCTTGCCTTCGCGAAGATGTGACTGAGGTGAGGACTTACTTCACCTGCCGCCGGCGGCGGGAGGCGAGGGAGACCAGGCCGACAGACAAAAGCAGAGCAGATGTGGGTTCAGGGGCCGCTACAGTTTGACTGGCATTAGCCGCAGACACTGGATTCGTTCCTGGACCTAGATCGTTTCCGTCTGTCGTGTAAAAAGCGAGTGGGACGGAAGACGCAGGTGCGCTTGGTGTAATCCATGCGTTTGAGCCATCGATAGCGCTCGCGTTGGTGTAAAACCCATACGTCGTACCCGCGGTGAGAGTGGTAGGAGATGCGAGAGTAAGCGTCGGGAACCACACCAAGGCTAACGGATCGCTAAGCGACCAGTTTGGGAAAAGCGATTGTTCGATGCCGCCGGTGGAGAACTGCGCGAAGCCGTTGCTCGATGCGCCACGGAAAAGTACGATCTCGTCGCCAGAAAGGAAACTCCCCGAACTTCCCAGCAGCGTAGAATTGGAACCATTAGCGACCAGTGGCGATGTAAAGCTCCCATTCGTGCTGCTGGCGATCAACAGAACCAATGACCCGGATGGGATTAGGGCGCCGCCAGACGTCCTAAGTCGATCGCCGTCAATATTAAAGGAAATCGTTGCCGCTTGGACACTGGCGGAAAGGACATAGATTGCAGCTAGTGCCGCTAGTTGTGATCGTAACATGGTGATTTAGGGTGGGGTTATTTCTATTGTGGAGGTGGGAGAGTTTAGGAAGGTTATAAAATCTAGGGGACGTAGGGAGGCTTGACGGACCAAATGGAAGTCACAATTGGGCCCGTGGACTTTTTCCGGATTACAAGACCGAATCCAGGCTTTATAACGACGTCATCGTTCGCTAATACCCCACTGGCACCCGCCAGGCGCCAACCGGGACCGGGGCTCGTACTTCCCGTATAATAGTAGTAGCTAAAGTCAGAACCTTTATCCCGACCGAGTATCGAGTTGTCAAAAACCAAAATTTGATCGCCGCGACTGCCGACACCATGTCCTGTACTGCCGAGAAATGCTCCCGATTCCCAAAGTTTTGATTGGGAGAGGGTAAGGTTGGCGGCGATGGGCAACGCGACGGCATTGTCTTGGCTGGTTGAAACGGCATTTGTTCCGACCGGCGTGCTAAGTGTAGCCATCGGAACGGTTCCCATGAAAGTGAGGTTGTTACCCGCAGAAGCCGCTTTATTCCGCACAACGAAAAACTGATCGGGATATAGTACATCATCATCGGCCAGCGTTCCACCCGCGCCAGCCTTGCGCCACCCGGCTCCAGGAGCAGTCGTGTTTGAGTTGTAGTAGTAGGACACTGGTAATGCCAGATCGACCCCCGGAGAAGTTACGTCTGGAATCAGAATTTCGGTCTGACGCACTCCAACACCGTTTCCCGCACTGGCATCAACGCCTTTACCTGCCGGAAAAATTGTTCCCAGTGTATCATACGGGATAATCTGAAAAGTCGTTCCAGGAAGGACCGCAGCAGATAGGTCATCTCCATTAGGATCTATGGTCACCGAATTCGTGGTATTTCCCGTTGCCGTGTAGTAGCTGCCAGCCTTTGTGCCGGTATTAAGGAAAACGTAATAGCGGTTGGGCTGCGTAAACTGGACATACACAAATTGGTTTGCCGTAAATGGTGTGCCAGTGACCGGGATTACGTTTGCATTGATCGCGCCGCTTGCGGCTCCCGCGAATGCAGGCGTCCGTTTGAATGGAATGAATGCGTAAGAATCGGAGTTCGCAGCTAACGCAACGGTGACAAACCCAACCGGATCAGTCGTCGCCGTGGTCTGGGCGTGAAGGGCGGGGACCAAGGGCGCGATCAGGGAGCAGAGGATCGCAACGGCTAGAGGGCGGAGTCGCGGGGAGAAGGTTTTCATAGCGAGGTCTTTCTGGTTCAGTTCG
>JANOBH010000301.1:0-1986 GCA_031411535.1 Chthoniobacter sp.
CGGGAGAAAATCCGCGACCTGATCGCCTGTGAACTTCACGTTGTCCGCATCCGCCGGGAGCGAGACGCGGAACGCCTTCAGCCCCGTGTTCTCGATCTGGTATTGCAGGTTCGCGGTCACTTTCACCAGCGCCTCGCCGACGGTCGCGTGCTGCAGGCTCGTGACCTGCACCCACGGATCGACCTGCTCGACATCGAGCGCGAGATTCCACGGCGTCTGCAAAATGCGGAACGCGAGCACGCCCTTTTGCTTGATGCCCGACTTCTGCGGATCGAGCTGCGTCACACCCTCGCGCGTCGTCACCTGCAAGCGCATCCCCTGCTCCGGCACGACGAGGAAAGTCCCGCGCTGCTTGCTCGCCTCGCGGAAGATGAGCTGCGGCGCGACCAACGCTTTCGCGGCCTTCATTCCCGGCCCGGTGAGGCTGATCGCAAACTGCTGCTGGCCTTCCGTTCGTCCTTTCAAGTGCATCGTGATGATGCGGCCCGCATCCGTCTTCAGCTCCGTCCAATGGCTCACGGCCTTGCCCGCGATGGACTCCACATCCATCCCGGCGGGCAGCGCAAAGCTCAGCCGGAAAATCCCGGCGCGCGTGATGTCCACGGTCGCGTTGCTCGCGAGCAGCGCCCGGTCTTCGCCGAGCGAAAGCGTGTCCTGCGATTCGACGCGCACGTCCGGCTCAACGGCGGACGCCTTTATCGACGCAGTCGCCTTCACGTCCGCGTAGCGCAGCGCGCGCCGCACGGTGAGGCCGGGAATCTGCGCGCCAAGCACCGGCGCGATGTTGCCGGGGAAGTCTTCGAGATTGATCGGTGAAAGCGTGTCGGCGGTGACGGTGTCGAGCTGCACTTCGTTGCCCGTCGCCACGCCGAGCAGGCCGATCTGGCCCGCCGCACCTTCCACGGCGATCAGCCCCACATCCTGCGCGACCGGCAGCGGACCCGTCGCGATCTGCGAGCGGATGAGGAGTGAAAACGGACGCGACTGCGGCGGCGTGAGATTCACGCGCAGCTTGCCGGTGTCGGGATCGAAGCGCCACTGCGAGACGCTGGACGCGGGCGCTTTCTGGTTTTCCTTCACCGGCGCGAGCGTCGCGGGATCGATGACATCCGTGATCGTCGCGCCCTTTGGCACGCTGAAGACGAGTTCGCCCAGCTCGCCCTGCGCGGGCCGGATCGCGGCGTGATGCAGCCCCTCGATCACGCCCGCGGTCGGCGCGTAGAGCTGCGTCAGCTCGGCGTAAAAGACCGCTTTCTCCCGCGCGACATCGCGGCTGCGCGGCTTCCAGCCGATCCACGCGTCATTCACCGGCGCGAGCACGAGCGTGGCGGTCGTGTCCTTGCCCGCCGTTTTCCGTTCGATGGAAACCGCCTGCTGCGAGACGACATCCACGTCCAGACCGGTGAGCGTGAGCGCGAGCTGATTCACCAGCCCGAACTGCGCCGGCAGCGTGATTCCGCTCTCCGCGTCCTTCTTCGCCACGGGCACCTGATACGTCACCTCGATGTCGAACGCGCCGCTCTCCAGCGCGAGGAGCTGCTGCGCCCGCCGCCCGCCGATACCCGACTGCACCAGCTTCAACGCGGTGTTTGGAAACGTGATCTTCGTCAGCACGCCCGGCTCGAAGAGCACCGGCAGGCGCTGCCCTTTCACCGCGTCCCAGTGGATCTTCGCAGTCGCGAACGCGAACTTTTCATCCACGCGAATCTGCTGCGCCACGGTCTCGGCGATCGGCGCGTCCTTTGGCGGCAAAGCGGCCGCGTCCTGCGCCGATGCGCCGTGCGCGAGCAGCGCGAGCATCAACGCCGCGGTCGCCGCAGCCGCACCGCCCGCCGGTGGCGGCGCCGCGGGCTTCGGCTTGCGCGGCGCTTTCCACAGCCGCCGCAGCGCGGGCACCGCGAGATGCCAGACCGCGAATGCCGCAGCCACGGCGAGAAACGCGCCCGCGCCGTTCGGGCAGCGGAGCGCCGCCCAAGCGAGCAGCGT
>JANOBH010000302.1:0-6131 GCA_031411535.1 Chthoniobacter sp.
GCTGTCGAAGCCCGGCTCCGGCGGGCCTTGGTGCGGGAACGTGCCGTCCCAGTGCCGCGCGAGGTCGTGATACCACGCGCCGAACTCGGCTATCCACGCGCCGGTCGCGTGCGGGCCGGCCTGGCCGATGGCGGGCAGCGACCACGTCATGTTGAAAAAATTCCCCGTGTGTCCGCCGTCGCGTTCGTTGCCGTGCGAGGCCACGGCCATGCGAGTGAAATACTCCGCGCCCTTTGCTTCGCCGAGCCGCTGGAACAGCACTGCAGCCATGCCGCATTTGCCGTTGTCCTCGTGCGTCTGCGTCCACGCCGGATGGTCGCCGTAGGGCACCGCGCCTTTGCCGATATAGAAGCGCATGAGCCGCGCGCTCATCTCGATGGCGCGGGCGACTTCCGTGTCTTTCACGCCCGCGTCGCGTGCCATCACGAGGCCGATGGTGAGCGGCAGGCCCGGCGCGTTCATCATGCCGTAGCCGCTCAGCCGTCCGTCCGGCAGCGCGAACTTGTGCCCCCACGAACCGACGGCGCTTTGTCCATTCGCCGCCTCCATCGCGAGCCGCCGCAAGCCCGGCAGCACGGACTGGTCGCCAGTCGCGGTGATGTATTCCGAGAGCAGCATCATCACGTAGCCATAATACCAAGTGCTGTAGCCCTTCGTGGAAAAGTCCGCCGCCCACTGCGCCTCGCGTTTCACGAGCGGCAAATGCGCCGCGTCACCGCTGGCGAGCAGCGCGAGTGCATTGAGCGAACGCGGAATGCCGTCGGTCTTCTGTGCGTAATCCGGCGCAGCCATCCGCGCCGCGAGCGCCTTGATGCCCTGCTCCAAAATGCGCCGCGACTTCGGGCAATCGAACGGCGCCGTCGCGCTGAACGCGCCCATCACCGGCAGCTTCACCACAACCTCCTCCGACTTGCCCGCACGCCACCGCGTGAGCGCCAGCTTTCCCCCGCCCGCCTCCGTCTCCGCCGCCGTGATGGCCCGCCCCAGCTCCGTGCGCGGGTCGAACGAAAAGGCCTTCCCGCCCGCCCCGAGCAGCACATCGCCCACCGCCAGCACGCCATCCGCCGGCGAGCCTTTATCCACCGCCGTGAGGGCAATCTGCCGCGCATCGGTCGTCACGAGCTTGTCGGAAAACATCCACCCGCGCAGCCCCGTCGGCCCGAGATTCCAGTCCTTCTTCGCCTTTTCGGGAATGCCGTCGCCCTTGGCAAAATCAGGATTAGTGACCTTGTCGGCAGACGCCGCGAGCGTGGATGCAACAGCGGCAAATAGCGCGGCGCAGGTGAGGAGGATGAGGGGTTGTTTCATGGTGGAGAATAGTCGGCGCGAGATTTCGCGTGGTGCTCGGGACTTCGCGAGATGCGGGGATCGCTCATGCCATGGACTGCTTGGTGGCGCCGGCTTGATCCAGTTTCTTGCGGGACATTTCGAGATCGAGTTCGCCGTAGTGTTTGATCGGGTTCCCGCCTGCGCCGAGCAACACATCGCCCGCCGCGAGCAAGCCGTCCGCCGGTGAGCCTTTCTCCACTTTAGTAATGGAAATCCGGCGAGCATCGGTGGTCACCATTTCGTCGCAAAGCATCGGCCCACGCAGCCCTGTGGGAGTGAGGTTCCAGTCATACTTCGCCTTCCTGGGAGCGGCATCGCGCTTGGTACAAGCGGGCATCTTCAGCTTGTCGCCGCCCGCCGCGAGCGCCGAGGACGTGAACGCGAACAGCGCGGCGCAGGTGAGAAAGGTGAGCATGCTTTTCATCGGGAAAGGTTCAGCGCTTTTGGTTGCTTCATCATCGTGAGCGTAGCCTCGGCGAATGCCCGCCCCATGAGCGCGAAGGTCTTCGCGCTGCCTAGGTAGTGGTATCCCGCGTTTGACGCGCCGCGTTTCCACAGTGCGACATCGGCGGGCGAGATGAGGTCGGCCTCGAACTTCTTCACATGCTCGCGCTTCTGCTCGTCGGTCATTTGGCCGTCGGCGTTCGCGTGGTCTTTGTGTTTTGAGTTTAGAAAGTGGCTCATCTGCCGCACCCTCTCGCGCTTCTTGTCAATCGCCTCGAGTTCCTCCGACCAAAAGGGCGCGGTCTCCACCGCGAAGACATTGCCTTTGAACTCCGCCATCGCCGCCGGAGCCGCCATCGCCTCGCGGAACGCCACGGTATCCTTCCCCGCGCCCGCGCCGCCCACGCCCATCACGCCGATGACGAACGGCATTTGCGGCGCGTGCAAATCCCGCCGCACATCGCTGATGAAATGCGCGAGCACCTCGCTGTATTTGGCAAAGCGCGGCGTGGCGTCGCCTTTTTTCGGCTCCGGATAGACGTGGCCGTCCACCATGTCGTTGAAGCCCTGCAGCCAGACAAACCCCGCGATTTCATAGCCCTGCGCCACGTCGTAATCGGGGCAGACACGCTTCGGGTCGGCGAGCACCTTTTTCACGTGCTCCACCATGAACCGGTAAAAGACGCCGGTTTCCTTCACCTTGTCCGCCTTCCACTTTTCGAAGTCCTTTGGAATGCCGTGACCTTCCTGTTTGGGGTAGTTCTCCTTTTGCCAGGCGCTCAACTCATACGGCCCCGCGCTCGGCGGACGGAAATCCGTGTGCAGACTCCTTCCGCCCCACGCGGTCTTGATGATGAGCACCGGCTCCGCGAGCGCCGCGTCCATGGTCAGACCGAAGGTGAACTCCGGCCCGATTTTCCCGCCATCCTTCGTGGGATTATCACCTCGGGCGCCGTAGCCCGCCGTGAGCTTGCCGAGTCCTTCGCCATTGGCGCTGCCGTCGTATCTGCCGGTGAGATATGAAATCCAGACGTGGTCGCAGACGCGCGGTTTCCCATCCGCGCCACGCATCATTTTCAAAAGCGGCGCCGTCGCTGGGTCATCCCCGATATAGTCGAAAGTCTCGACCTTCGCGTGCCCCTCCATGTTCGACTGCCCGGCGAGGATGAAGACTTTGAGCGGCTTCTTTTCCCGTTGGCTGTCTCCGCTTCGCTCCGGCTCCGCCGCGAAAGTGTGGCCGCAGATGAGCGTGGTGAGCGCGATGAGTGTGTGGATGAGTTTCATGGTGTGATTACGATTTGGGAGAGCTTCGGCCACTGGCCGTTGATTCTTCGAGCAGGGCTTTGAGTTCCTTCACGATGTCGGGGTGCTCCGCGTGAAGGTTCTTCGTTTCGCCGGGGTCGGATTCCAGATTGTAGAGCTGACCGGGGGCGTCGGGCGCGGTGTCGGGGAGGATGAAGGGCTTGAGGCCTGGATCGTTTTCGTAGCGATTGCCGCCGGAGCCAGTGTGGGCGAGAAACTTCCACGGGCCGCGGCGGATGGAGAGCGTGCGCGCACCGCCAAAGGCCTGCGTGAGCAGGTAGGGGCGGATGGGGGCGGTGTCTTCGCTGCGAAATACGGGGAGCAGGTTGAAGCTGTCTTCGGCGGCGTGATCGGGAAGGTCCGCGCCGATGATGGCGGCGGTGGTCGCCATCACGTCGGTGAGGCTGGTGAGCTGCGCGCTGGTGGTGCCGGGTTTCACTTTGCCGGGCCAGCGGACGATGAAGGGGATGCGGTGGCCGCCTTCCCAATCGTCGCGCTTCACACCGCGCCACGGTCGCGCGCCGTCGTGCTGATGGTCGGCGCGCATGTGGATGACGCTGGTGGTCTCGGGGCCGTTGTCGCTGGTGAAAATGACGAGCGTGTTGTCGGCGACGCCGAGTTTTTCCAGCGTGGCCAAAAGCTCGCCGACGACCCAGTCGAGCTGGTGGATGAAGTCGCCGTGCGGCCCCGCGTTGGTCGCGCCTTTGAATTGCTGCGCGGCGAACGACGGCAGATGCACGGCCTGCGCGGAGTGGAAGAGGAAGAACGGCTTGCCCGGCGACTGGCGGACGTGCTCTTCGAGGAACTCGCGGCTCTTTTTCAAAAAGACGAGGTCCACTTCCTCCACCGGAAAACCCGGCGCGATGAGACCGTCGCGGCAGTCGTTGGCGTAGGGGTGCTTCGGCAGCTTCGATTTGTCGAGCGGGCCGGCGGGCGGCACGGGCACGCGGTCGTTTTCAATGAAGGCGTAGAGCCAGTCGGTCGTGGGACAGCACGCCGTGCCGAAGAAGCGCTCAAAGCCGTGGTCCACCGGCCCGCCCTCGATGCGGCGGGAAAAGTCCACGCGCTGCACGGCCTCGACTCCATTGCCGCGCACGGGTTTTCCGGCCTTGTCGAAGAACGTCAGCCCGACGTGCCATTTGCCGACGCACGCCGTGGCGTAGCCATTCGCACGCAGCATCGCCGGCAGCGTGAGCCGCCCGGGTGTGATGAGCGACGGCCCCCCGATGCCATCGAAGACCCTGCCGCCATTCGGCACACGGAACGCCATCTGGCCCGTCATGAGGCTGTAGCGCGTGGGCGTGCAGACGGTGGCCGGGCTGTGCGCGTCGGCGAAGCGCATCCCGTCCCGCGCCAGCCGATTGATGTTCGGCGTGGGGACCTTTGACTCCGCGTTGTAGCAACTCACATCGCCGTAGCCGAGGTCGTCGGCGAGGATGAGGAGGATGTTGGGCTTTTGCCTGCGGCCGTCTCCGCCGCGCTCGGGCTCCGCCGCACCGGTGGAGCGGAGTGCGCAGAGCGCCAGCAGTGCGACGATGAATTTCACGGTGATCGAGTCTGTTTCGCTGTGCGCAAGGGGCGGTCGTCTTTACCGGCTTTCGATGACGAACGCGGGCCGTGACAGAACACCTTTGGAGAGCGCGCCGTAGTGGTCGGAGCGCCAGAAGTCCTTGAGGTCAGCGGCGGTGATGAGTTGCAGGCCGGGCGTGGCGACGGCGGGATTGCAGAGGATGTAGAGGTTCTCCGCCGCGAGGTAGCCGCAGACGCTCAGCGTGTGGCCCGCGCTGCCGCCGGGGTATTGCGGGCCGATGTATTTGAAGTCCACGACCACGGGCCGCCCGGCATCGAGTTCGCGTTTCAGCATCGCCGTCGCTTCGTCGAAACCGGCGTCGTCGGGCGTGTAGGTGGCGAGCTTCCACCTCTGACCGATTTTCTCGGAGGCATCGAGCAGGTGCCACCAGTCGGTGCCGGTGCCGAGCGGCGAGGGGCAGAGTTTTTTGAAATCCCAGCCACCGATGTCGCTGCCATGGAATCGCGCGAACGTGGCGCACGCGGTGGAGCCGCAGTTGTTGTAGCCCTGCAAAATGTGCGGCATTTGCACGAAGACGAACTTGCCCGGCTCGCTCTTGCGCTGGCGGTATTCGATGAGCCGCAAAAGGTCGGCGCCCTGCTGCGCGGAGGCGTTGTCGGAAGGCTGCGCGGGATGGCCGGTCGCGGTGGTGGAATGGAGCTTCGAGGCGCGCGTCCAGCTTGCTCGCGCCGCTTCGATGTCCCCGGCCTGAAATTGTAGTTCGCCGAGGAACACGAGGCCGGAGGCGTTGCCCAGCTCCGCCGCGCGTTCCGCGAGTTTCCGCGCTTTCGTTGCATCGCGCGGCACGCCTTCGCCGGAGTGAAACGCCATCGCCGCCGCCGCTGCCGCGCGTCCGTGTCCGCGCTCCGCCGCCTTTTCCCACCACGCGAGCGCTTTTGCGCAATCCTGCTCCGTGCCCTGAGCGCCGTAGTAGCACTGGCCGAGATTGAACGCCGCCTGCGCCGATTTCTCCGCCGCCGCATTGAAATACGCGAAGGCTATCGCCGTGTTTCGCTTCACCGCCGCGTCGCGCAAAAAAGCCGCGCCGACAAAATCCATCGCGTCAGCATTCCCCGAATCCGCCGCGCGATGCGCCCATTGCATCGCCAGCGCGGAGTTTTTCTCCACGCCCTTGCCATCGCGATAGCGCACCGCCAGCGCAGCCTGCGCGACGGCATCGCCGCCCTCGGCCTTCGCAGAGAGAGTCTTGATGTCGGCGGTTTCGTCAGCGGACAAAATGGCGGCGCACACGAGCGATGAAACAACGATGGCGGCAGTGCGGAGCAACGGGTTCATTTTTCTGACTTGAGCAGTTTCACCATCGCGTGGCCCATCGCTTCGCCGACATCCATATAGACCTCGGCCTTGCCGCCGTAGTGGCCGTTGCCGCTGCCGCCTTGCGCCATCGGGTTGGTGTAGATGGTGGCGACGTTGCCTTTGAACTCGGGATACTTCCCGCTCGTGCCGTCCACGGCGAGATGCGCGT
>JANOBH010000303.1:0-6888 GCA_031411535.1 Chthoniobacter sp.
GCCGCCCACAGTCGCCCCCACGCCCCCCGGCCCCCCGGGCCGGCGCTCCTGCGCCAGCACCAGACGGGGGAGAACGCCCCGCTAACTTTTCACCGCCTCTGCATCTCTGCGTTAAAAGGAAAACCCAAACGCATGGATACGGCTACCCGCACGGCAGGCCGCTGAACCGCGCATACGCCTGATCCCACGCGGCGGCGTCCTGCGGTTCGTAGCGGTCGATTTGAAAGGACTCGCGGACGACTTCGCGGAGCGCGGGGAGCGAGGCGAGGTGGCCGAGCGCGACGGCTTGGAGGAGGACATTGCCAACCGCCGTGGCCTCGACCGGGCCGGCGTGGACTGTGCGGCCGGTGGCGCTGGCGGCGAACTGATTCAGGAGCGCGCTCTGGCTGCCGCCGCCGACGATGTGCAGACGCGAATTGCCGCGGCCCGTGACCTCCCCGATCTCGCCGAGCGCCCGCCTGTAAAGGAGCGCGAGGCTTTCGTAAATGCAGCGCGTGAACTGCCCCGGCGTCTCCGGCGCGGGCTGGCCGGTCTCGCGGCAGTAGGCGGCGATCTTCCCCGGCATGTCGTCCGGTTTCCAAAAGCGGGCGTCGTTGGGATTGATGAGCGAGCGGAATGGCTCCGCCTCCGCGGCCTCCGCGGCGAGCGTGGCGTAATCGTGGTCGCTCTTGGCGAGCGCCCATGCGCGGCGGCTCTCCTGCAGCAGCCAGAGGCCCACGATGTTTTTCAAAAAGCGCGTGGTGCCGCCGAAGCCGGCCTCGTTCGTGAAATTGTGCGCGCGCGCCGCGTCGGTGATGAGCGGAGCGGGCAATTCCACGCCGATGAGCGACCATGTGCCGGAGCTGAGATACGCCCAGTCCCCGCCGCTCGCGGGCACGGCGGCGACTGCGGCGCCCGTGTCGTGCGAGCAGGTGGCGATGACCTTGATCCCCTCCCGGCCAATTTCCGCGGCGACCTCGGGAAGCAGCGGGCCGAGCCGCGTGCCCGCCGGCACGATGGGCGGGAAGATTTTCCGCGGAAACGCGAAGATCTCGATGAGCCGGTCCGACCACGCGCGGGTCACAGGATTGTAGAGCTGGGTGGTGCTGGCATTGCTCTCCTCGATCACCGCGACGCCGCTGAATAGGAAGTGCAGATAGTCCGCAATGGTCAGGAAGCGCTCCGCGATCTCCAGCAGGCGCGGGCTGCGCTGCTGTTCGGCGATGAGGTGGTAGAGCGTATTGATCGGCATGAACTGGATGCCGGTCTCGGCAAAGATCACCTCCCGGCCCGGCGACTCCAGCGCCGCGGCGTAGGTGCGGTCGGTGCGGGAGTCGCGGTAGTGGTGCGGAAGCGAAAGCATGGGCTGGCCGTCGCCCACGAGGACGTAATCCAGCGCCCACGAATCCACGCTCAGGCTCCGCGCCGGCACGCCGCGCGCGGCGATCTTCCGGAGGCCCGACTTCAGCTCGTCGTAAATCCGAAGCACATCCCAGCGGAGCGACCCGGCGATTTTCACCGCGCCATTCGGAAAGCGGTGGATCTCCTCCAGCGCGACCCTGTTTCCGCGCAGCGTGCGGAGGATCACGCGGCCGCTTTCGGCACCGAGGTCGCAGGCGATGTAGTGGTGTTCGTGCATGGGGTTTTTTGGAGAAAGGCGCCGCGATCATTTCTTTCCAGACGCAGCCGATGAGGTAAAGGAGCGCCATGCGCACCCTCATTGTCGAAGACGAAAAAGCCCTCGCCCGGCTGCTTGCGGAGGCGCTGAAGCGCTCGGGCTACGAGACGGAGGTGGTGCACCGCGGCGACACGGCGCTGGAGCGCGCGCGGGCGGATGCGTTCGATGCGCTGGTGCTCGATCTTTCGCTGCCGGGGCTCGACGGGCTGGAGGTGCTGCGGCAGCTCCGCGCGGAGCGAAATCACACGCCCGCGCTGGTGCTCACGGCGCGCGGCTCCGTGGTGGAGCGGATCGAGGGGCTCTACTCCGGCGCGGACGACTACCTGGCAAAACCGTGCGATCTCGACGAGGTGGTGGCGCGCGTGCATGCGCTGGTCCGGCGGGCCGGGGCGCGCGTGGGCGTCTTCACCGTGGGTGAGCTGACGCTCGATCTGCTGGCGCGCGATGCCCAGCGCGCCGGGCAGCGGCTGGAGCTGACGGCGCGGGAGTTCGCGCTGCTGGAGGCGCTCGCGCGCTCGGCGGGGACTGCGATCACGCGGATGCAACTGCTGGAGCGGGTCTTCGGCTACCGGATGAATCCCGGCACGAACGTCGTCGAGGTCCACATCAAGAATCTGCGGAAGAAGGTGGACGCGGGTTTCGCCCGGCCGCTGATCCACACGGTTCCGCGCGTGGGCTACGTGCTGCAGGAGGAGCCGCCGGCGGCATGATGCGGCGCATGCGGTTCACGACGAAGGTCGCGCTCTGGTCGGCTCTGCTGGCGGCGGCGACGCTGCTCGCGTACGTGGCGGCGCTCCACGTGGCGCACCGGCGGCTGAGCGAGACGCAGGTGGACGCCATGCTCCGCGAGGAGGCGGATCACTTTTCCAGGGAGTACCGGGGCCACGGATCGAGGCTGTCGTGGGTGACGCAGCGCGAGTTTGACGAGGTGATGTCCGTGGCGCGCGATCCGCACATTTTCTCGGAGGTCGCCGGACCTGACGGGGAAACCCTCGCGCGCTCGCGGAGCCTCGGCCAGGCGACGCTCGGGGAGCTGCCGGAGGGCGAGCGCTGGCTGGAGTTTGGCGGGAAAAGGATGCGCACGTTCTCGGTGCGGACGGATGGGGTGAGCTTCCGGATCGCCAGCGATCTCGCGCATGAGATCGAGGAGGAGCGGCTGCTGCGGCAGACGCTGCTGCTGGCGCTGCCGCTGGCGCTGCTTGGCGCGGGCGTCGGCGCTTGGTTCGTGGCCCGGCGGGCCGTGCGTCCGCTGCGGGAGATGGCCGCGGCGGCGGAGCACATCACCGCGCCGCGGCTGGAGGAGCGGCTGCCGGAGTCGCCGTCGCCGGGCGAGATCGGCCAGCTTTCGCGCGCGTTTAACACGATGCTCGACCGGCTGGAGCGCAGCTTTGCGCAGGCGGTGCGCTTTTCCGCCGACGCCTCGCACGAGCTGAAGACGCCGCTCGCCGTGGCGCGGGCCGGCCTGGGGGAGCTGCTGCGCGCGCCCGATCTCACGCCGGACCACCGGCAGCGCGTGGCGGAGGCGCTGGAGCACGTCGGGCGGCTGGCGGACATCACCGAGAGCCTGCTGCTGCTGGCGCGCGCGGACGCCGGGCGGCTCGCGCTGGCGGGCGGGCATGCGGATGCGGCGGAGACGGTGCGCGAGCTGGCGGCGGATTTCGCGCCGGTGGCGGAAGAGCGCGCGATCACCCTAGCGGCGGACATCTGCGCCGCGGCACCCGCCGCCGCCGAGCCTTGGGCGCTGCGGATGGTGGTGATGAACCTCCTGGACAACGCCATCAAGTACAACGCCGAGGGCGGGCGCATCCAGGTGTCGCTCGCCACCGCCGGGGACACGGTGACGCTGCGCGTCGGAAACACCGGCCCCGGCGTGGCCCCGGAGGAGGCGGCGCACCTTTTCGACCGCTTCTTCCGCTCCGCGCACACCACGGAGATCCCCGGCTCGGGCCTCGGCCTGAGCCTGGCCCGGGAGCTGGCCCGCGCGATGGGGGGCGAACTGCGGCTGGCGGAGGGAAAGCCCGGCTGGACGGAGTTCACGCTGACCCTGCGCGGCGCAGGTCCGGCGAGGTGAAAAAAAATTCATTCGCGCACTGCTGAATCGGTGGGAGCTTCGGGTTTCGGCTTCCCCCATCCTGCCGAAATCGCACGCCTTATGTCATTTGCACCCCACCCGAGCCCACCCGCGTCCCGCCGAATCTCACAACCCGGTGTCATCCTGAGCGGAGTTCCGTCGCGGGCGCAGGCGGGACGGAACGCAGTCGAAGGACCCCGCACATTGACGGGCGATGTCCCCCGCATTCGCCGGCGTCCTTCGACTTCGCTGCGCCCGCCTTTCCGCCTCCGCTCCGCTCAGGATGACACGCTTTCTGTGGGTCTCAGTCCACTTTCTGCGGTCCGCCCCGCTTTCCGGCGGACGCCCCGCGTTTCATCCCCGGCCAGCCGGGCAAAAGCGCTCGCGCTCCTGTTCGCGTCCGTTTTCCTCCTGATCGCTGGCAACGCCTCGGCGGTGGTCATCTCGGAGATCATGTACCACCCGCAGTCGGAGCTGACCTCCGAGGAGTGGATCGAGCTGCACAATCCCGGCGCGAGCCCGGTGAATGTCAGCGGGTGGAAGTTCACGCGCGGCGTCGCGTTCACGATCCCAGCCGTGCCCGCGGCGACGATCCCGGCCGGCGGCTACCTCGTCGTCGCGGCGGATGCCACGGCCTTTTCCGCGAAACACCCGGCAGTGCCGAACTTCCTGGCTGGCTGGACGGGGCGGCTCTCGAACTCCACAAACACAATCACTCTCGAGGATGCAGTCGGGACGAAAATGGACGAGGTCAGCTACGCGGATGACGGAGACTGGGCCGAGCGGGTGCGGCAGGATCCGCCGGATTACGGGCATCGCGGCTGGAAATGGAACAGCGCTGCGGACGGCTTCGGCAAGTCCCTCGAACTCATCAACGCGCTTTACGACAACAGCAGCGGGCAAAACTGGGCGGCGAGCACCGCGACGGACGGCACGCCGGGCGCGGCCAATTCCGTGGCGGCGGCGAATATCGCGCCGGTCATCTCCTCGGTGGGGCATTTCCCGCTGGTCCCCTCCTCCACGGACACGGTGACGGTGAATGCGCGTGTGGCCGATGACGCGCCGGGCGCGCTCACAGTCCAGGTCCACTACCGCGCGGACGGGGCGGGGTCCTTTACCACCGCGACGATGTTTGACGACGGCTCGCATGACGATGCGCTGGCGGGCGACGGGGTATTCGGCGCGCAGCTCCCGGCGAGGGCTGACCTCGTCGTCGTGGAGTATTACATCACCGCCACGGATTCCGCGCCGCTGACGCGCACCTGGCCCGCGCCTTCGCGCGACTATACCGCCGCGCTCGTGCAGCGGAATAACTGCCTCTACCAGGTCAACAACGCGGCCTACGCCGGGGCGCAGCCGCTTTACCGCGTGATCATGCTCGCCGCGGACCGCACCGAGCTCTCGAACATCAACACCAACACGGGCACGCCGCCCTTTGCCTACAACCCCGGCGAAACCGCCGACCAGACGCAGAGCCACGCGCGCTTCAATGCGACGTGGGTTTCCGTGGACGGCACGGGCAGCAAGCTGCGCTACCTCACCGGCGTGCGGAACCGCGGCAACGGCTCACGCACGGCGTCGCCTCCGAATTTCAACCTGCAGTTTCCCAACTCCGACACATGGAACGGGCGGACGGCGCTCAACCTGAATTCCCAGGACACGCCGTGGCAGCTCTTTGGCAGTGCGCTGTACCGCAAGGCCGGGCTGGCCGAGTCGGAATCGCGCGCGGTCCAGCTCCGCATGAATGGCGTGAGCATGGCGGGCACGGGTGCGCCGACCTACGGCTTCTATGTCTGCAACGAGTTCTACGACTCGGAATTCGCCAACCACCATTTCCCGCTAGACAGCTCGGGCAATCTTTACCGCGGCCAGCGCTTCGTCACCGGCACGACCGCCGGCGGCACGGATGTCAACGGGGCGAATCTCGAAAAGATCGTGCCCGCTCCCGGCGAGACGCTCTCGCTGGTCGATCTCTACAAGCTCAACTACCGCAAGCAGACCAACTCCTCCGAGGACAACTGGAGCGATCTCATCGCGCTGACCACGGCGCTCGCCAAAGGCCAGAGCGGCGCGACGATCAACGACCCGACGACCTACGACGGCGACTACGTCCCCAGCGTGCAAGCGGTCGCCGACGTGGCGCAATGGATGCGCTGGTTCGCGGTGAACAGCTTTGCCGACAACGAGGAGACAAACCTCAGCAACGGCGACGGCGACGACTACGCCTTTTACATGGGCGCGACCGACGTCCGCTGCCGCCTGCTCGGGTATGATCTCGACACGATCCTCGGCCGGAGCGGCACGTCGAATGTGGCCACGCACGGCATCTTCCGCATGGTGGACGCACCGAGCGGCGGGCCCACGCCGGTGAATCCGCTGATGAAGCACCCGGCCTTTGCGCCGCTCTACTACGGCGAAATGCAGCGACTCCTCGAAGGCGCGTTCGCCCCGGCGCAGTTCGATCCCTTTTGCGACCAGATCCTCGGCGGCGTCGCGCCCGCGGGCGTGCTCAGCACGATCAAAAACTTCAACGCCGCCCGCCACGCCCACATCACCACGCTCGTGCCGCTGGCGATTTCGGTCACGAACTCGCAGACCACCGGCGGCACCGCGCTGACGGTGACGAGCGGCTACCCTGTCTCCACCGCCGCGGCGTGCAGGCTCATCGGCAAAGCCCACGCGGCGAAGACGCGGAGCGTGAAAGTGAACGGCGTCGCCGCGACATGGAGCGCGTGGCAGGCGCAGTGGACCGCGGCGAGCGTGGCGCTCACGCCGGGCGTGAACCGCATCCTCATCCAGGCCTTTGACGGCGCGAACGCGGAGATCGAGCGCGCCTACCACAGCGTGTGGTACAACGACGCCAGCGAGGCAAGCTTCTCAGGCACGCTCGCCTCCACTCAGACGTGGACGGCGACCGGCGGACCATATCGCATCACCGCGAGCTTCACCGTCCCGACTGGCTTGACGCTGACGATCCAGCCCGGCGCAGTCATCTACCTGAACTCCGGCGTGAACTTCACAGTCGCCAGCGGCGGACAACTCCTTGCCGAGGGGACCCAGACGCAGCCGATCCGCTTCATGGCCGGGCCGGGCGGGGCAAACTGGGGCGGCATTATCATCAACGGGGGCACCGGCACGCCGGAGACCCGCATCGCCCACG
>JANOBH010000304.1:0-7310 GCA_031411535.1 Chthoniobacter sp.
GCCGACCGGCGTTGCGAGCGCGCCGCATTTTACGTCGTCCGCCTCCTGCTGAAAGTAGCGTGGCGGGAGAAACTGCGGCGTGTGATCGGCGGTGAACTTGCCGGTGTTCTCGATGAACGCCACGCGCCCGTCCTCGTCGCCAACGACGAGGTCGAGGTCGCCGTCCTTGTCCCAGTCGATCGCCGTGGGCGTGATCATTTGCAGGTCCATCGTCAGAGGGCGCGGCGAACCGGGGAGTTTGGCAGCCTCTTGCGTCGCGAGCCACGCGGACGGAAAGCTGGTAGCATCCGCAGCGAGCGTGAGCCGCCGGCCGGCCGAATAGGTCGGTGCGGTGCGCGTGCCTGTGTTTTCAAAATACGTGAAGCCGTCGAGAAACTCGCCGCAGAGCAGGTCGAGATCACCGTCGCCGTCGAAGTCCGCGAAGTTTGGCGACGGCCAGCCGAACGTCTCCATCGGCTTGTCGCCCGCCGTGACTTGCAGCGGCTTGTCGTATGTCGGCACTGCTGTCGTGCCGGTATTGCGGATGAAATACACGAAACCGCGCAGCGGTCCGTTCGTCCACTTGCCCTCCGGCGTGTAGGCATTGTCCCAGCCATATTCCGTCCAGTCGCCGACGCCGACAACGATGTCGAGTTTGCGGTCGCCGTCGAAGTCCGCGTAGCGCCACATGTTCGCGCGGACCTTGTTTGGGTGGACGTTCGCGGGCAGCGGCAGCTTTTTGCCTTTCTCCAAACCGCTCGTGAGAAAATCGGGATACTCCATCCCAGCGGAAAGCACGCGCGGCTTACCGTCCACGTAGCTGACCTGCGCGTTCTGCACGCCCTTGCTGATACGCCGACCGGGTTTGAAAACGGGCATCTTTTCTTTCGCCGTGTCGCCGCTCGTGTTCTCGAAAAAATAGACACCGTTGTATGGCTTGTCCGGGCAGTTCACCACGAGATCGAGATCGCCGTCGCCGTCGAAATCCATCGGCAGCGGCCACGCCCATAGGCCGACACCCAGGTCCACGACGAGGCCGGGATGGTTGTATTTGAGACGCTCCAGTGTCTCGGCGTGGGTAGCGGGGGACGGCGCTAAAAGCAGCAGGCTCAGCAGGGCAGGCAGGCGGGGAAAGAGGATGCTCATGCTTCGTGAGTGTGGAGCGGACGGGTTCGACCGTAACGCGGCAAATGCGAAAGGGAGCGAACGTTCCTGCGCCGACAACCATCGCATCGACGGCGCGATGCCCTCCACTCCGTTTGCAATGAATCTCTGGCGGCGCGCTACTCCGCGTCGGCGAGCGTTTCTGGCGCGGCGGGGCCGTTGTGCGTCATCAGCCGGCGGATCTCGGGCGGCGTGAGGGCGCGGTCGGCGAGAAAGAGTTCGTCGATCGCGCCGCGGAACGGGCCGGCCGATTCGTGATTGGAAAAATTGCGTCCGATCCAGAGCGCCTCCTCGGCCGAGCCGGTCACGGTGTCGCCTTCGCGCTGGAAACCGCGGGCGCGCTTCGCGCTGCGCCGGGCGGAGAGTCCGTCGAGGCGGCCGTCCACGTACTGGCGCACCTGCGGCGCGGCGTCCGCCTTTGCCTTTGGCGAAAGGACGATCGCGAGATGATGCCAGCGGCCGTCGCGGAGTGGCGTGGTGCCTGTGAGGGCGTTGCGCCCCGCGCTCGTGCGCAGCGCGCCGAGCGGGCCGTCGAGCGGCCGGCGGTTCCAGCCGATCTCGACGCCGCGGCCCGCGGTGCCGAGCGGCCAGGCGAGCATCGCCCCGGCATCCGGAAGCGGCACGTCGGGCGGCACGTTGATCCAGAAAGCGACCGTGCGGGCGGTGCGTTTGGCGATGCCGGGAAAGGGCGCCTTTGCATACGTCTGGCCGTCGAGCCGGAGCGCATTCCGCCAGCGGCCTTCGGTGCGGGTGCCGGCGGAGAGCGCCTCGCTGGCCGGTTCGATCTGGGCGGTGAAACCCTCCTCAGCGAGGCCGATCGTCTGCGCATGTGCGGGGCCGGCCTCCTCGTCGAATGACCAGTGCACGTAATTCACCGGGCGCGTGAAACGGTCGAGCGCGATGCGATGATTGAGTTTCGCGAGCTTCGCGTCGTGGTCGCGCACATCGCTCCCGCCTGCGGCGGCAAAGCGGCGCGCCTGCGTCTCGCGAAGCACCACGGGCTGCCCCGCGCGGCCTGCGGCATCGCGCGGCGCGGCCTCGACTGCGCCTTTCAGGACGAAAACCTCAGTCGCTCCGCTTTCGTCCGCGACCATGCTGAACTCGGTGCCGAGATCGACCACCTCGACGCTCGGATTCGTCACGCGGAATCCGATTGCCTCAGGCGGCACGCTGGCCTTGAGCGTGCCGCGGTGCAGCACCGCCTCCCATGCAGAATCCAGTTCCAGCACCGCCGGGCCTTCGAGTGTGATCTGCGCGCCGCTGTCGAAAGTGATCTCCGCGAAGCCGCCTTGCAGCTCGATCCGCTGGCCGCGCTCCAGTTCCGCGCCGGGCACAAGCGCCTCGCCGGCCCAGCGGCAGTCCTTTGCGCCGGAGAGGCGCGCCACGGAATCGTCGATCTCCTGCTCCGCGCTAGCGACAGCATCCGCCGCATTCCATTTTCCCAAGCCTCCCAGCCAGAAGGCCAGCACCACGCAAGCCGCAGCCGCGAGCGAGCCGGCCGTCCACGCCCACGCGGGCACGCGCACCACCCGGCGCGAGTCGGCAGCGGCTGGCGCGTCGGGCGCTTCCCCCTGCATCTCGCCGGCGTAGTCGAAAAGGCACGCGGAGAGAGCCATCGTGCGGACGTAGAAACGGCGCGCATCATCGGACGCGGCGAGCATTTCCTCGAGCCGCGCGCGCTCGCCGGGCGTGATCGCGCCGTCGATGAGCGCGTGGCAGAGCGCGTTGAGTTCGAGCAGTTCGTGGTCGGGCATGCTCATGTCGCGCCCTCCAGTGAAAGTTGATGGGTCACGCAGTCGAGCAGCAGCTTGCGGAGCCGGGCGAGCGCCTTGTAGGCGGCTTCCAGCGATCGGCCCGATCGCTGCGCGGCCAGCTCCACGCCGCTCCCCGGCTCGTACCGCGTCATCAGCAGCTCGCGGTCGCGCGGGTGCAGTTTTTGCAGGCACTTTGCCAGCGCCTCGCGCCGCGCGCTCATCTCTGGCGCGAGTTCCGTCGCCGTCTCGGAGATGGCGTCCACGACCTCCTGATTGAAGATGACTTTCGCGCGCGCGAATTTCTGCCGCGCCCGCCGCACCTCCCAGTATGCGATCTGGCATGCCCACGCGGCGAAGTCCGTGCCGGGCTTGAACTGCTCGAACTTCTCGCACACCACGAGGCTCGTCTCCTGGAGGATGTCCTCCGCGTCGTGGCGGTCCGGCACGAGCGTGTAGATGTAGCCAAAGATGCGGCGCTGGTGCTGCGTCATCAGCAGCATCAGTTGCTTGCTCCGGTCGAGCGGAGTGTCGGCGTCGTGATTCATGGCTTGCAAAGGTAGCACCGCCGGGCGGCGGCTGTAGGGGAAGCTGCCAGCTTCCCCTACAGCAGCGCATCAGAGCTTTTCCGCCTGCGGATTAGACGGCGTTCTTTTTCTTTTTCTTCCCATCGCCCTTGGCCTTGCCGCCCTTTTTCCCGCCTTTGATCGCGGCGATTTCGTTGTCGTCGAGCGTGCCGTCGGCGCTGGTGTCGAGCGCCTTCAGCGGGCCGGTCTTGTCGGCGTCGAAAGCCTTGCGTAGCTCGGCGCTTTCGTCGCCGGAGATTGCGCCGTCCGTGTTCTTGTCGAACTTCTCGATCGCCTGGCGCGCGGCCTTGTGCGCGGCACGCTTGGCGGGATCGCCTTTGCCGCCGGCCTTGGCTTCGGCTTTCGCCGCCCCTTTGGCCGCGAAAATGGGAGTCGGGATCGCCAGCGCGGAGACGGCGAGGGCGAGGATGATGGTGCGGGTGATCTTGGTCATGGATTGATTGAGGTTGAGTTTGGAATCTGCAACGGCTTAACAGCGATCCCGCCGCGGATTGGGACACGCCACGGAAAAAACTTCACCCGCAACCGCGGCGCGGGCGCAGGGTTTGCAGCGGTGGTAGATTGCCCACGCCTTGAAAACGCTCCCCTTCCTCATTCTCGCAACCGCGCTCTCCGGCGCAGGTTCCGCCTTCGCAGCGCTCGATGAGTCCGCGCCGCCAGCCGCGCAGCCGATCACCGCGGAGCAGCGGGACTTTTTTGAAAAGAAGATCCGGCCCGTGCTCGTGGACAAGTGCTACAAGTGCCACGCGGAAAACTCGGACAAGATCAAAGGCGGGCTGACGCTCGACACGCGCGAAGGCACGCGCCGCGGCGGCGACAGCGGGGCGGCGGTCGTGCCCGGCGACCTGAAGGAAAGCCTGCTCATCGAGGCGATCCGCTACGCGAACAAGGATTTCGCGATGCCGCCCGAGAAATCCGGCGGGAAGCTGGCGGATGAGGTCATCAAGGATTTTGAGAAGTGGGTGCAGATGGGCGCGCCCGATCCGCGCGACGGCGCGGCAAAGGTGGTGAAGAAGTACGATGCTGAGAAGGCGAAGGAATGGTGGGCGTATCACGCACCGAAAAAACCCGCGCCGCCGGCGGTGAAGGATGCGGCGTGGGCCAGGTCGGACATCGACCGCCTTGTCCTCGCGGGCCTGGAGGCGAAAGGGCTGAAGCCGGTCGCGGATGCGGATAAGCTCACGCTCATCCGGCGCGTGTATTTCGACCTCACCGGACTGCCGCCCTCGATGCCGGAGATCACCGCTTTCGTGCAGGATAAATCGCCGGACGCCTTTGCCAAGGTCGTGGACCGGCTGCTCGCCTCGCCGCGCTTTGGCGAGCGCTGGGGGCGGCACTGGCTGGACGTGGCGCGCTTTGCGGAGTCCACGGGCAAGGACGTGAATTTTTCCTTCCCGCACGCGTGGCGCTACCGCGACTACGTGATCGCGGCTTTCAATGCGGACAAGCCGTACGACGAATTCATCCGCGAGCAGATCGCCGGCGACCTGCTGCCCGCGAAGGACGACCGGGAGCGCGCCGAGCACCAGATCGCCACGGGCTACCTCGCCATCGGCGCGAAGTCGCTCAACGAGCAGAACCCGCGGCAGTTCGCGCTCGATGTGGCGGATGAGCAGATCGACGCGATTTCGCAGGGCATGCTCGGCATGACCATCGCTTGCGCACGCTGCCACGATCACAAATTCGACCCGATCCCGCAGCGGGAGTACTACGCGATGGCCGGCATCTTCCTCAGCACCGACACGCGCTACGGGACGGCGGCCGGCCTGCAAAACCGGCACCCCACCCAGCTCATCGAGCTTCCGACGAATGCGGACGCGCCGAAGCTGGCGAAGACCATGAGCGCCGATGAGCGCACGCGGAAGGAGACGCAGCTCGCGGCGCTGACAAAGGAGCGCGACGAACTCGTGGCCGAGCGGCAGAAGGCGCGCCGCTCCGGCGGGCAGGAAAATCAGCAAAACGCCCAGCGCGCTCTGCGGCTCATCGGGCAGGTGGGGGAGCTGGAGGCGGAGCTGAAGTCGTACGATACGGCCGGCCAGCCAAAGGGGCTGGCGATGGGCGCGATGGACCGGCCCGCGGCGAGTTCGGCGGACGGCTTTGGAGCGCGCTTCCGCGAGGGAATCCGCAGCCAGATCTTCGGACGCCCGGCGGCGTTCGGCTCGATCACCGACAGTCCGCTTTTCGCCCGCGGCGAGCCGGACAAGCCCGGCGAGAAAGTGCCGCGCGGATTCGTCGCCGCGCTCAGTCCCGGCGCGGTGCCGGCCATTTCCTCGCGGAGCAGCGGCCGGCGCGAGCTGGCGGACTGGATCACCTCGGCGGAAAATCCGCTGGCTGCGCGCGTCATGGCGAACCGCGTATGGCACTGGCTTTTCGGGCGCGGCATCGTCGAGAGCACGGACAACTTTGGCACGACCGGGCAGAAGCCCGTGAACCAGGCACTGCTCGATGACCTGGCGCTGCGCCTGCGCGACGGCGGATGGTCGGTGAAAAAGCTGATCCGCGAGATCGTGCTCAGCCGCACCTACCAGCTCGGCTCCGGTTTCGATGAAAAGGCCCTCGCTGCCGATCCCGAGAACACGCTCAACTGGCGCATGAGCCAGCGCCGCCTCGACGCCGAGTGCATCCGCGACGCCATCCTCGCGACCAGCCAGCAGCTCCAGCTCCAGCCGCCCGTGGGTTCGCCCGTGGCGCTCGCAGGCGAGGGGCCGGCGACCCGTCCGCGAGGCGGCGGCATCGAGGGGCTGATCAATGCCGCGACCAACGTGCGCTCCGTCTATCTGCCCATCGTGCGCGACCTGTTGCCGGATGCGCTCGCCGCCTTCGACTTCCCCGAGCCCTCGCTCGTCACCGGAGCGCGCGAGACGACGAATGTCCCGTCGCAGGCGCTCTATCTTCTCAACAGCCCGTTCGTCACGATCCAGTCGCAGCGCCTCGGCGAGCGGATCGTCGCGTCGTATCCCGGCGGGCCAAACGCTGGCGCGTCTGCGAACATCGAAGAGCGCATTACCTACGCCTACTGGCTCGTCTTCTGCCGTCCGCCGAGCACCTCCGAGCGCACGGCCGCCATGAATTTTTTCAGCCGCTTCCCGAACGCGTGGAGCAAAGGCGACAAGAGCACCCTGGGCCTGCGAAACGCGGAGGCTTCAACCGCCGCCTGGACCAGCTTCTGCCGCGCGCTCTTCGCCAGCGCGGAGTTTCGCTACCTGAACTGACGGGAGAAAAAGCTCGCCGGGATCTTGCTCGGGGAAGCGGATTTGCGTGCGTCGCGAATATCGTCGCTAAGCATTTCGCCGGCGCCGTATCTCCTGTGGACATCCCCTCCATGCGCCTCCCCATACTCGCCCTCGTCGCCGCCGTCTCCACCACGCTCGCCGCCGAGCCGCCGCCGGATTACCGCTTCAAGGTCGAGACGCTTTTCGAGGGAATCCCGCAGCCGATGGAGATCGAGATCGCACCGGACGGGCGCATCTTTTTCAACGAGTACGGCGGCAAGCTGAAGATCTACCATCCCGACACGAAGCAGATCGTGGAGGCCGGGCAGATCAAGGTTTTCACCGGACAGGAAAACGGCTTCCTTGGCTTCGCGCTCGATCCGAAGTTTGCGGTGAACGGCTGGATCTACTGCCTGCATTCGCCGAAGGATTTTCCCGGCCAGCATCTCAGCCGCTACACCATGCGCGGCGACACGCTCGATCTCACGAGTGAAAAGGTGCTGCTGAAATTCGAGGAGCAGCGGAAGGAATGCTGCCACCACGCGGGCACGGTGGAGTTCGGGCCGGACGGCTGCCTGTACTTCTCGACGGGCGACAATACCCATCCGCATGGCGAC
>JANOBH010000305.1:0-12232 GCA_031411535.1 Chthoniobacter sp.
CCGAGAAGGCGGACGCGAGCGGCCCGGCCATGCGGTAGGCGCGCATGAGGATGATTTCGCCGATTTCGCCATCCTGAACGCGGTCGTGAAGCTCGATCATGGACTTGCTGTGCCGCGACATGAGGCCCACGCCGACTTTCAGCCCCTTCCTCACCGACTCCTCGGCGAGTTTGTACATCTTTCGGGCGCTCGGGCCGTCGGCGATGACCGGCTTTTCCATGAAGACGTTCAGCCCTTTGTCGATCGCGTACTGGAAATGCACCCAGCGGAAGGCGAGCGGCGTGGTGAAGATGGCGACGCCGCCGGGCTTCAGGGAATCCATGGCGTGCTTGAATCCATCGAAGCCGACGAACTGACGCTCGGGGGGGACGTCGATTTTTTCGGCGTGCTGGGCTTTGAGGTTCTGGAGGCTGGCGTCGAGTTTCTTTTGGGAGACATCGGCCATGGCCACGAGTTTCAGCGGCGGGCCGGAGACGCGGAGGGCATTGTCGGCGGCGCCGGTGCCGCGTCCGCCGCAGCCGATGAGCGCGACCTCGATGGTGCTGTCGTCGGCGGCGTGGACGAAGGGGATCTTGATGCCGGCGAGGGCGGAGACGGCGGCGGTGGTGCCTGCGGCTTTGAGAAAGGCGCGACGGGAGCTGCTGGGGAACGTGGAGGGGTTCATGGTGGGGCGAGGCTGCGACGATGGGGAGGGTGTGTCAATCACGCGGAAAACAAGCGGGCGGGGTGCGGTTTTGCGGGTATTGTCGGGGCATGTTTTCCGACGCTCCTGCGGCTATGACAAAGGCGATCTACTTCACGGAATTCGCGTCGCCAATTGGCACGATCGAACTGCGCGGCACGGCGGCCGGGCTCACCGGGGTCTTCATGGAAATGCATCGCCACGAACCGGCGCGGCCGGCCGAAGCGGTGCGGGACGCGGGGCCGCTGCGGGAGGCGCGGCGGGAGCTGGAGGAGTATTTCGCGGGAGAGCGGCGGGAGTTTTCGCTGGCGCTGGCGCCGGCGGGCACGGCATTTCAGCAGCGCGTCTGGCTGGCGCTGCGGGCGATTCCGTACGGGGAGACGATCAGCTACGGCGAGCTCGCGCGGCGCATCGGGAATCCGCGCGCGGTGCGAGCGGTGGGGCTGGCCAATGGGCGCAATCCGACCTCGATCATCGTGCCGTGCCATCGCGTGATCGGGGCGGATGGGACGATGACGGGATACGGAGGCGGGCTGGAACGGAAGCGGTGGCTGCTGGCGCTGGAGCGCGGCGGCGTGCTGTCAAAGTAGTACGCGCCTCAGTTCGAAGTCGTCGGAGCATTCTCCCATTTGGTGCTGGCGCAGGAGCGCCTTGCCGGGCGCGCAGGAGCGCTTGGCTCCGAGTGCGAGCGGCGGAGCCAAGCGCTCCTGCGCGCCCGGCAAGGCTTCCGACTTAACTCACCGTCTCTCAGTCCGAAGTGCGGACGCTACTTTGCGAAGGCCGCATCCCGATGCGTCGGCTGGGGCTTGCCGGGGCGGAAGGATTCGAGGTGATCGAGCTGGACGGTGAGGCCGGGGTACTGCGGCGGGAGTGCGGCGACGGCGTGGCTCACGGCGTCGCGGATCAAGTCGGGATCAGCCTCCGCGCGACAGTTGATGATGAGCTGGCCGGCGTGGACGGGGGCTTCGAGCCGGAGGGAAAGCTCGGGAACGAAATCGCTGCGGACGAGATTGATGACGGCGATGTCGCCGAGGCCGCCGTCGGGGCTGAGGGTCATTTTCAAATGCGCGATCTCGCTGCCGGCGAGGCCGCTCTGGATGTCGCGGGCGAGCCGGGTGAGGACGGTGTCGGAGTCGAAGCCTTCGGTGCTCGCGAGCTGCACGGTGGCGTTCAGCCAGCCGAGGAGGGCTTCGCCTTCGGCGTAAAGTTCGTAGTCCACTTCCATGGTGGCGCCAGTGCGCTGCTCGCCGGTTTCGAGACGCTGGAACCATTCGGAAAGCCCGCGGTTTTCGCGCGCGGAAACGTCGAGGATTTCCGCCTTCGGAAATTCGACGGCGAGGCGCGCGAGCAAGGTCTGGAGCCGTTCGGCGGGCAGCAGGTCGTTTTTCGCGACGACGATGAGGTCGGCTTCCTCGAGCTGTTTTCGGTAGATGTAGAGGACCTTGTCGGAGAATTTTTTCCCCTCCACGAGACCGAGCACGTGCTCGGCGCGGACGGGATCGACGAGCACGCTGAGGGGGGCGATGACGAACTGCGCTCCGTAGATGCGGCGCAGCGGGTAGGTGACGGTGGCGACGAGGTCGGTACAGCTCCCGACGGGCTCGGCGATGAAGACGTCGGGCTTCGACGCGGTGTCGAGGCAGCGCGCGGCATCTACGAGGGAATTGAATCGGCAGCAGAAGCAGCCGCCGGGGATTTCCTCGGTGGCGAAGCCTTTCGCGCGCAGCATCGCGGTGTCCACGAGCTCGCTGCCCTGGTCATTCGTGATGAGTCCGACGCGCAGGCCTTTCGCCGACAGATGCTGCGCGAGCGCGGCGACGGCGGTCGTCTTTCCCGCACCGAGAAAACCGCCAATCATGATGTAGCGGGCGCGGACCGTTTCGGATTTCGGATTTCGGATTTCGGATTTCATTCTTCGTGGGCCTGTTTCTCAAGGATGCGGTCGATGGTGGCGTCGAGCAGCGTGCGGTAGGCGGCGAAGTCGATGCACTTGCGGTCAGGCGTGCCATTTACTGCATACAGCCAGCCGGCGCCATACGGCTCTTCGCCGACGAGCTCGATGTTTTTGCCCAAGGAGGGATTGCCGCCGGCGAAGAGGCCGTCGGCCGCGCAATAGATGTCGCTGATCGCTTTGAAGCCCTCGATGGAGCCGATGATTTCGCCGCTCGCGACGGGAGCCGCTTCCGCCTTTTCCCAGTGCACCTCCACGATCTCGCCGAGCATGCGGGTGGCGAATTTCGTGAAGCCCACGCGCCAGTGGCCGGGTGCGATCTCGCGCAACCAGAAGTGCGACGGGCTGTAGAGGCACTCCTCGGGGAGGTGCGTGACGAAATTCGAGCGCTTGTAGAACGAGGTGGGCATGGGGAATGACGAACGTCTAATGGCGAATGACGAGGCGAATGACGAATTCCAAAGTGCGAAAAGCGTGGCGCGCGCCGCCGAGCCGTTCGTCATTCGGGCTTCCTTCGGCATTCGTCATCCGTCATTCGTCATTCCGCCGCATGCTCTACTTCGATCACAACGCCACGCACCCGCTCTCGCGCGCGGCCAGGGAGGCTTGGCTGGACGCGGTGGTGCGCTACGGGGGGAATCCGTCGAGCCCGCACCGGCTTGGCGCGCGCGCGGATGCAGCGCTGGGGCAGGCGCGGGAGAGGCTGGCGGACTGGCTCGGGTGCGGGGCGGAGGAGATCGTGTTGACGAGCGGGGCAACGGAGGCAAATAACGCGGTGCTGAATCATGCGGCAATGGCGGGGGCGGGGGAGGTGTGGATTTCGGCGATCGAGCATCCGTGCGTGATCGCGGCGGCACGGCGGTATTTTCCGAAAAGTCATCGCATGATCCCGGTGACGCGCGAGGGGGTGGCCGAGATCGGATGGCTGGCCGAGGAGCTAAAGCGCACCCGCCCGGGACTCATCGCCCTGATGGCGGCGAACAACGAGACGGGGGTGCTCCAGCCGTGGGGCGAAGTCGCTGCACTGTGTCGGGAGCGGGGTGTGCCGTTCTTTTGCGACGCCGCGCAGTGGGTCGGAAAGCTGCCAGCGCGCGGCTTGGGTGGGTGTGATTTTGTCAGCGGCTGCGCGCACAAGTTCGGCGGGCCACAGGGGGTGGGCTTCATGAAGGTGCCGGGGCGCTTTGAACCGCTGCTGCTCGGCGGACCCCAGGAGGACGGCCGCAGGGCGGGGACGGAGAACGTGGCCGGTGTGCTGGCAATGGTCGCGGCACTGGAGGAACGCGAGGCTGCGCTGGCAGGGGGTGGGGCGGCTGTCCGAGAGGCGATGCGACGGGATTTTGAGGGGATGATCAAGGAGAAAGTGGTTGGCGCAGAGATTGTTGGGGAAAATGTGGAACGGCTGTGGAACACTGTCTCAGCCGTGATGCCGGAGCTGGCCGACTGCCGCCGGCGCTGGGTTGTAATACTCGACCGGCTCGGTTTCGCCGTCTCGACCGGCTCGGCGTGCGCGAGCGGCAAGGAGGAGACTTCGCATGTGCTCACAGCGATGGGGTGCTCGGCGGGGGCGGTGTCACGCGTGCTGCGCTTTAGCAGCGGATGGGAGACCGGCGAGACTGACTGGGCCGCGCTGCAAAGCGGGATTGTAGAGGCTGTTAAGGGGCAGTAGTAGCGCTTTCGCGCTCGGCCTGCTCAGTTCGCGGCACTGACCGGTCGCTGAATGAGGACCGACAGCAAAGCGATGTCCGCAGGGGTGATGCCGCTGATACGTGCAGCCTGACCGAGGGTCTCCGGACCGACGAGGGCGAGCTTTTGCCGAGCCTCGACACGGAGGCCGTGAAAGGAGTGGAAATCGAGGTGCGGCGGGATGCGGGTCTCCTCGCTGGCCTGGAGTCGGGCAATCGCGGAGTTTTGCCGGCTGATGTAGCCCGCATACTTCAGTTCGATTTCGAGTGCTTCCCATCGGTCAGCCGCGAATCCCACACGGATCGAGTCCGGCAGCATTTCGACACTGTTTTCCGGCCGACAGATCCACTTTGCGATCTTTGCGTCACCGAACTGCGTAGTCCGCGCGAAATGGTTCAAGCGCTCCATGTCGGCGATTTTCTGCCGCACTTTCTCCCAACGTGAATTGTCCGCCAGGCCACAGGAGTGCGCGAGGGGGGTGAGACGAAGATCGGCGTTATCCTGCCGGAGGATGAGCCGGTGCTCTGCACGGCTCGTGAACATCCGATAAGGCTCGGGGGTGCCCTTGGTCACGAGGTCGTCAATCAGGACGCCGATATAGGCGTCGGCCCGGGAGAGATGAAGCGGAGGCTTGCCCAATACCTTGAGGGCGGCATTGGCTCCAGCCACCAGCCCCTGCGCTCCCGCCTCTTCGTAACCCGAGGTGCCGTTGATCTGCCCGGCGAAATAGAGGCCTGGCACGCGCTGGGTTTCCAGCGAGTGACTGAGTTGGGTGGGCGGGCAGTAGTCGTATTCGACTGCATAGCCGGGCCGCATGATCTCGGCGGCTTCGAGGCCGGGGATCGTGCGGATGAATGCATACTGCACCTCCATCGGCAGGCTGGTTGAGATGCCATTGACGTAATACTCCTCAGTGTGCCGTCCTTCGGGTTCCAAGAAAATCTGGTGCGAAGGTTTCTCGGAAAACTTTACGACCTTGTCCTCGATCGATGGGCAATAGCGCGGACCCACCCCCTCGATTTTGCCTGCGTAAAGGGGGGATTTGTCGAGGTTGGACCGGATCAGTTCGTGGGTGGCGGCGTTGGTATGCGTGACCCAGCACGGCAGTTGTTCCACATGGAACACGCCACCCCTCCAGTGGTTGAGTGAAAAGATGTCGTGCTTCCCACCATCCAATTCCTCCGGCATGTAGGAAAATGGGAGAGCGGGATCATCTCCTTCGTTTCTCTCACATCGGGTGAAATCAATCGTCTTTCCATGTAGCCGGCAGGGCGTCCCGGTCTTGAACCGCCCCACTTCAAAGCCCAGATCCCTAAGACTGTCGCTCAGCGTGGAGAAACTGTCGCCCATCCGGCCTCCCGCTTGGTTTTGCAAACCGATGTGAAGCAACCCCCGCATAAAAGTCCCTGTCGTGATAACCACCGCCTTCCCGAGAACGCGCAAACCGAGATTGGTCTCTACTCCGCACACGCCGGAATCGTCCACAAGGATCCTCACGACATTGGCCTGCTTAAGATCGAGGGACGGCTGCCGCTCCAGCACTGCCTTTGCACGAAATTGGTAGGCCTTCTTGTCGCATTGCGCGCGAGGAGAGCGAACACTGGGACCCTTCCTCGCGTTGAGCATTCGGAACTGGATGCTCGTCGCGTCCGTATTCAGACCCATCACCCCGCCGAGCGCGTCGATCTCGCGAACAATCTGGCCTTTCGCCTGGCCACCGATCGCAGGATTGCAGGACATCTGGCCTACGGAATCCAGATTCTGCGTAAGCATCAGCGTTTCGCAACCCAATCGTGCGGAGGCCATCGCCGCTTCGATCCCGGCATGCCCCGCACCGATGACAATGACATCGTAGTTCTTTGGATAAGTGAACATGGATGTTCTACGTGGAACTTCTAAGTCCCCAAGATGCCCTCTTTCGCCCTCGGAAGCAGTTCGGCGATGCTCGAAGTATACAACTTCCCCTCCAGATTCGCAGAACATACCGGTAGCGAGGGCGAGAACTCCGCCAATACTTGCCGGCACGCTCCACACGGCGTCACGGGTGCCAGTGAATCCGCCACCACCGCCAACGCCTCAAACTCCCGCTCCCCAGCAGCGACTGCCCCAAAGACTGCCGCCCGCTCGGCACAGATCGTCAACCCATAGGAAAGATTCTCGACATTACACCCCGTAAAGACACGTCCGCTCCGCGTCCTCAACGCCGCACCCACCGTAAAATGCGAGTACGGCGCATACGCCCGCTCCCGCGCCTGAAGCGCGTCAGCGATCAACGGGGTGAAATCCACCTTATTGTCTGTATCCATAGTCCTTAGGTCCAACGCTGGGAAATATCGGGGGTTTTCGCGTTGCAATCCCGCACGGACTCGCAACAATCCTTCCCGTGGCCGCCCAGAAACGCAACTATCCCGGAAAACTCATCGCTGTCGAGGGTTTGGATGGCTCCGGCAAGTCCACCCAGATCTATCTGGTGAAACGCTGGCTCGAACTCGAAGGTTACCGCGTCTTCTTTACCGAATGGAACTCCTCAATCCTCGTCAAGAAATCCACCTCAAAAGGCAAAAAGCGCCAACTTCTCACGCCGACCACGTTCTCTCTCATCCACGCCACCGATTTCGCTGACCGCTACGAGAGGCAGATTCTCCCGCTGCTCCGCGCGGGCTATATCGTCCTCGCCGACCGCTACATTTTCACCGCACTCGCTCGCGACGCCGTCCGCGGAGTCGAGCGAGACTGGGTGGCCGAACTTTACAGCTTCGCCGTCCACCCGGACCTCACATTCTATTTCCGCGTCCCGCTCGAAACCTCCCTCAGCCGCATCTTGGACGGCCGCCCGACCCTCAAATTCCACGAAGCCGGCCTCGACATGGGCTGGAGCGCCGATCCTTACGAGAGCTTCCGGATTTTTCAGGGGAAGGTGTACGCTGAATACGAGGGCATGCGGGAGCAGTTCGGCTTTACCGTGATTGACGCCGCAGAGGAAATCCACATCCAGCAGGCGAAAGTCCGCCAACTTATCCGCGAGAAGATTGATCTTCCTGCCTTTCGACGCCGTCCATGCCATTGAAGGACCACACCTACTTCGGCCGCCCCCTCCCCGAGGCCCGCGATCCGAAATTCGCCGGAAAGCTCTTTGCCATCGAGGGGGCGGACGGCTCCGGTCGCTCCACCCAGATCGCCCAACTCAGCCAGTGGCTCGAGGCCAACGGTTATGCCGTACGCCACATGGGGCTGCGGCGATCCAATCTGGTGGCCGAAGAACTGGAGGACGCCAAGCAAGGCAATGTCCTCACCCACACCACGCTTTCCCTCTTTTACGCGACGGATTTCTTTGACCAACTCGTCCACGAAATCATCCCCGCCCTCCGCGCAGGACTCATTGTCATCGCGGACCGCTACATCTACACCCTGATGGCCCGCGCCATCGTTCGCGGGGCCAACCGCGCGTGGACCCGCAATCTCTACAGCCCCGCGCTCGTACCGGACGCCATCTTCTATTTCCGTGTCGGTGCCCGCCAGCTCGTCGAGCGGAACTTTCAGAAAAACCCCACCCTGGACTACTGGGAAAGCGGCATGGACCTGGGCTTGTCCCGCGACATGTTCGACAGCTTCATCAAATATCAGCGTCTCCTCGCCGCCGAATTTGGCCGAATCGCCGCGGAGAACGCCTTCACAGTCATCAACGCCAATCTCCGGGTCGATACGATCCAGCACGACCTCCGCCGCCAGATTGGCAGGCAGCTTGGGCTAACTCCCAGCTGAGTTCCGATGCACGGACCCGCCGGGGGGTCGCGCGTTCCGCAGGGAAAAACGAAGCTCTCCCCTGTGTGCGAGTCTTCTACCGATTGGTAACTCTCGTTGCGCCGATCACCGAAACGGCAAGACGGTTATGAAATGTATTTTTGTATTTAAATAGCATATATACAATGGGTTATGAATTCCTAGCGACACTGCGTTGAGCATCGCGGTCGTCGTTCGTTTTCAAGAACGCCGTCCAAAATATTGCGGACAATCCGATTCAGGGAACCGCGCTAGGAACGCTCCCTCGAGAGCACTTTGCGGCAACTGCCCCCGCCGCCCACGGGTCCAAACCGAGAAAGCCTCCCTCTCCACGGGATCTCAGGTCGCCAGTCGAGAACAGCCGATCCACCCTCCGGATCTCATATTTCACACACTCCAAAACGAAGGGCCGCGTCCCGTACCGCGTCGCGCGCAGGTCATGCTAAATCGGACCGAAGCACGCCGTGAGGCGCAGAATTTGCAGCAGGCGCTTGTTGTCTGTTGCGTGAAACGCGGCGCGCCGCTAATACTCACGCGCAGACTGCGCCGACACTATGGACACCGCCACCAAATCCACCGATCACGCTCTCGCCCCGATCAACAAAGCCCTCACTCCGGAGGCAAAGATCGGCCTCCTGCGCGAAATGCTGCGGGTCCGGCGCTTTGAACAGCAGGCGCTCAAGCAGTACAACGGCGGGAAAATGGGCGGCTTCCTCCATCTCTACATCGGCCAGGAGTCGGTGGCTGTCGGCGCGTGTTCGCTGATGGGGGACCACGACCACGTCATCACCGCCTACCGCGACCACGGGCACGCCCTCGCCGTCGGCATGGGTATGAACGAGTGCATGGCCGAGCTTTACGGCAAAGCTACCGGATGCTCGAAGGGCAAGGGCGGCTCGATGCACTTCTTTGCTCCGGACAAAAACTACTGGGGTGGCCACGGCATCGTCGGCGGCCAGACGCCGCTCGGCCTCGGTCTCGCCTATGGGCTGAAATACAAGGGCCTGAAAGGCGCAGCCCTGTGCTTCCTCGGCGACGGCGCCGTGAATCAGGGCTGCTTTTACGAATCCATGAACATGGCTGCCCTGTTCGAGCTGCCGGTGATTTATATCATTGAAAACAACGGCTACTCGATGGGCACCAGCCAGGAACGCTCGTCCGTCTTCAAGACCTGCCTCGCCGAACGCGGCGAAGCTTTTTGCATCGAGTGGGCGCAGGCCAATGGCGAAGACATCTATGAAGTCCGCTCCGTCACGCAAAGGGCCATCGAACGCGCTCACAATGAGTCGAAGCCTACGATTCTGGAATTCGACACCTACCGCTACTACGGGCACTCCGTCGCCGATGCGAAGCACAAGGGCGGCTACCGCAGCGAAGAGGAAATCGAGCGCTACAAGCGCGAGCACGACCCCATCCAGCTCTTCAAGAAGCGGCTCATCGAGGAGCGCGTGCTGACCGAGGAGCAGTTCACCGAAATCAGCGAGGCCGCCAAGACCGAGGCCGAAGCCAGCGCACAGTTTGCCGAGGAAAGCCCAGTCCCAAGCGACGCGAGCATCTTTGAGGACGTGTATTTCGAGGTTGATCGCCAGACCGAGGCCGGCCGCACCGGCAGGCATTTCTTCAACGACTAACGGCCACCCTGGAAATCGGGCGGCAAGATCCCTCATACGGCATCTGAGCGGCGCGACTCCCGGCTCCCACCTTTCAACCCTCAACTTTGTCATGCCACTCATCGAATACCGCGACGCCCTGAACCAAGCCTTTGCCGAGGAAATCGAGCGCGACCCGAATGTCGTCCTCATGGGCGAGGAAGTCGCCCAATACGACGGCGCCTACAAAGTCACCAAGGGCCTGTGGAAAAAATTCGGTGACAAGCGCGTCGTCGATACGCCCATCTCCGAGGCCGCCTTCATCGGCATGGGCATCGGCGCCAGCATGCTCGGCATCCGGCCCGTCATGGAGCTCATGTTCTGGAGCTTCGCCACCGTGACATGGGACCAGATCATCAATAACGCCGGCCAGATTCGCTACATGAGCGGCGGGCTCATCAATTGCCCCATCGTCATCCGCGGCCCCGCGAATGGAGGCACCAATGTCGGCGCCACACACTCCCATACGCCGGAAAACATGCTCGCCAGCATCCCCGGCCTCAAAGTCGTCAGCGCCGCCACCGCCTACGACGCCAAGGGCTTGATGAAGACGGCGATCCGGGACAACGATCCCGTCATGTTCATGGAAAACACCCTGCTCTACGGCGAAAAGGGTGAAGTCCCGGAAGAAGAATACCTCATCCCGCTCGGCAAAGCCGACGTGAAGCGCGAAGGCACCGACATCACGCTCATCGCGCACGGACGCGCCGCGCTCACCGCGCTGAAAGCCGCCGAACTCCTCGCCGCCGAGCACGACATCAGCGCTGAAGTCATCGACCTCCGCTCGATCCGCCCACTTGATGAGGAAGCCATCCTCGCCAGCGTACGCAAAACGCACCGCGCTGTCCTCGTCGATGAAAACAAGCCCTTCTGCGGCGTCAGCGCCCAGATCGCAGCGATGCTCCAGGAGAAATGCTTCGACGACCTCGACGCGCCGATCCTCCGCGTCACCGCCCTCGACGCCCCTGCGATCTACAGCCCGAAAGTCGAGCACAAGCAGCTCCCGAATCCGCAGGACGTGATCCGGAAAGTCCTCAGCATCTGCTGAGGCTCCACTGGAAATCCGAGCCACCGAAACCGGCTCCAAACTCCACATCCAACCGGCCGCCGAGAGGCAGCAGGGGAACCGTCGAGTTACCTACACCTTCAGCCTCGGATTCAGCGCTGGGCTAGTCTTTCACGCAAAGGAGTCTCTTGCGCCGTGCCATTCACGCCAGATGGGCCGCGCACCCCCGACCGGAACTCCGGTAGTCGTGAAAACCGGCAGCGCGCGAAACTGCCAAATCGAACGTAACCCCCGGCAGCGCTGTCTTCTCCAGCCCGCATTTTTCAAATGAGCACCACCCAGGAAATCACCGAGCAAGTCAAAGAAGCCAGCGCGTGGATCAAGCCGCTCCAGGACGAAATCGCACGCGTCGTCGTGGGGCAGAAGTATCTCGTGGACGGGCTGCTCACCGGCCTGCTGACCAACGGCCACATCCTCCTCGAAGGCGTACCCGGCCTTGCGAAAACGCTGACCGTCAAGACGCTCGCGAGCTGCATCCACACAGGCTTTCAGCGCATCCAGTTCACACCCGACCTGCTGCCTGCCGATCTCATCGGCACGCTCATCTACAACCCCCGGAGCGGCGAGTTCACCACAAAGCGCGGCCCTCTTTTCTCAAACCTCATCCTCGCCGACGAAATCAACCGCGCACCGGCGAAAGTGCAAAGCGCCCTGCTCGAGGCCATGCAGGAACGTCAGGTCACCATCGGCGACACGACCTACCCGCTCGCCGACCCATTCCTGGTTCTGGCGACGCAAAACCCGCTCGAACAGGAAGGCACCTACCAGCTTCCCGAAGCGCAGCTCGACCGCTTCACGCTCAAGCTCCGAGTCGGCTACCCGACCAAAGCCGAGGAGCGCAAGATCCTCGACCTCATGGCCACTAGCGCGCCGAATCTGAACGTGATCGCGGTCACCGAGCCCGCCGACATCCTTCGCTCCCGCGAGATCGTGAACTCGATCTACGTGGACGACCGCGTGAAGGACTACATCGTCGATGTCGTCTTCGCCACGCGCGACCCCGCGTCCTACAAGCTCAAGCTCGACGGCATGATCCGCTACGGCGCCAGCCCGCGCGCCACCATCGCGCTCACTCTCGCCGCCCGCGCCCGCGCCTTCATGGCCGGACGCGGCTACGTCACACCGCAGGATGTGAAAAGCGTGGGCCTCGACGTGCTGCGTCACCGCATCATCGTCAGCTACGAAGCCGAGGCGGAAGAGGTGACGAGCGAGCAGGTGATCGAAAAGATCTTCGCGGGGCTCGCGGTGCCGTGATCATTCCAACCCGTCATTCTAAGCGCTCCACTCCGCTGCCAAGGAACAGTTCCCACGCGGGTGTCATCCTGAGCGGAGTTCCGTCGGCGGGCGAAGGAGGGACGGAACGCAGTCGAAGGACCCCGGCGGTTCGATCAAACGCAGCACGTCATTTGGACCACCGTGGT
>JANOBH010000306.1:0-9476 GCA_031411535.1 Chthoniobacter sp.
GCGGGGTCGAGGACGCGCTCGCGCACGGTCATGGGGTCGTCTCTCGCCGAGGTGATCTCCGCCATCGGGTCGGCGGCGATTTCGAAGGCTTTGCCCGAGCGCACGGTGAGTCCGTCGAGCGCGAGCCGGCAGGATTGCGAGCGGGTGCGGTGCGTATTCACGACGTGGAGGAAAAACTGGTCGCCGGTGCGGCTGGCGGTGATGTCGAGATCGCTCGGGCCGCCGCTGATGCGGACGAATTTCTCGCCGGTGTGCTTGCGGTAGAGCGCGGTCACTTTGCCGAGTGGCATGATGTAGGATTTTCCGCCGGGCGTCGGGATCATGATGACATTGCTCTGCCAGCGCGTGCCGCAGAAGTCGCCGAGATTGGCGATCTTCAGCAGGTCGCCGTGGCGCTGGTGGAGATTGAGAAATCGCGCGTAGGCGACGCCGGTGGCCCACGCGGAATTCAGGTCGCAGCGGTTGCGGCCCTGCATGGTGAAATGGCTCTCGGTCATCACGAGCGGGAACTTTTTCCCCTCCACCTGCTGCCGCATTTCCACGATCTTGCGCTCCTGCCTTTTCACCGTGCCCATGAGCGCGTCCCACGTCGCGGCGGGGTCTTTGAGATAGGCGTTGTCGCTCATCGGAGCGCCTGGATCGAAGAGATGATGAAACGCGACGAAATCAATGTGCTCGCCCGCTTTCTCGATCATCTCGGGCGCCCAGCCGCTGTCGCCCCAGCCGATGAGCTTGATCGCGGGATCGGCCTTCCGCATCGCCTGGCTGAACTCGATGGTTTTGCGAATCGCCCAGTCTTTTTTGAAGCGGCTGGGCGCGTAGGAGGTTTCGTTGCCGAGTTGCCAGACCTTGATGGGAAACGGCTCGCGCGAGCCGTGTGCGAGGCGCTCCTTGTTCTCGGGGTCGTTGCAGTAGCTCACCCAGTCGGCGGCTTCCTGCGCGTTGCCGGCCCGATGTTCGCCGAGTTCGTTGATGTTCCAGCGCGGGTCGCCTTCGGCTTCAAAGTTCACGCACATCAGCGGGTCGGCCTTTACCTGCCGGCAGAAGTCCATGAATTCCGCGGTGCCGATCTGATTCGTCTCCACGCCGCCCCACTGGAGATTGTGCATCGGCTTGCGCCCGGCACGCGGACCCACTCCTTCGCGCCAGCGGTAGTAGGAGCTGAACAGACCGCCCCATCGCAGCATCGGCGGCGCGAGTTCCCTGGTCGCTTCGATGAGATCGGGCCGCCACCGATTTTGCATGTGATCCCAGCTCGCCTCGACCGAGCCATCCGTGGTGCCCAGCGGCTCCATGAACTGCATGTAGAGCCACGGCGAAAGATCGAACAACGGCTCAGGCGCGACTTTCACCGTCGCCGCGACATCCTCCTCCCCAAGCGCGACGGAGGACGGGGCGAGCATTCCCGCCGCAGTCCAGCCCACGCACCGGAGCGCTTCGCGTCGGGAGACCAAGAGGGGCTGTGGGGATCCCGCGGATTCGATCTCAGTCATGAGTCTCCGTATAGATCTTTGACCCACGTCCGCACAATCCGAATGCCGCGTGCCGCCGCGCGGACACGCCTGCAAATGCGATCCGCTCCTCACGCGTAATTGATGCCGAAGTTGGTCCTCACTCCTCGTCCTCAGAAGGTGGCGGCGGAAAAGCCGCTCAGCGCCGGGGCTATCGCTTCCTCGAAGATCCTTGCCCGCTCCCGGGACACGATCAGCCGCCCTGGGTTTGGAGGACGCTGAGCGCCGTACCGAGCGCCAGGGCCAGGATGAACAGCACCAGCAGCCAGTGGCGGGTGAAACCATTCTCATCGGTAAACACCCTGGCCCCGCAGCGGGGGCAGATCGTCGCCACCCGGTAACGGCTGTTTTCGCACTCGGGGCATCGGAATGGGTGGTCCATACGAGCGACAATGAAGCACCCGGAAATGGGGGGTCTAGCGGGAGCCGATAGGTAAGCCCCCGGAACCCATCTAGGCATTTTCCCGATGCACGCGCTCCGCGATGACGGCCCCCGCCATTCCCACGAACCGCAGATGCCGCTCGCCGCACGCGCGACGGCGTGACACTTTCCCGCCATGCCACAACGCCCCAGCAAAAAGGTCAGAAAGCAGCCCGCCGCGAAACCCGGAATTGTGGAGGGGATGACGGGCGCCGATCAGACTTCGCAGCAGCGCCACCGCGAGAAGACGGCAAAGGCAATCCTCGGGAAATTCCAGGGACGGAAATCCGTCTGACGCGGGCCACCCGGCGCGCGATCCCTCAGTCTGCGCGGTCGATCTCGGTCCCGGCAAAAGGCAGCTTCGCAGTGGCCACATCGAGGAGCGGGCCGAGTTCGTAGATGTTCGTGTAGCCGTAGGTCGCGAGCGCGATGTAGGTGGAGATATTGAGCGACGCCGCCGGGGATTTCGACGCGAGAGAGCGCGGGGCGCCGAGGAAGTTGTTGTTGCAGTAGATCAGCACGCGCGTGTCTTTCGCCGGGATCACCTTTGCCAGCGACTCGGCGGTGAAATCCGTGAACGGGAGACTCACCGCGCCGACGATGTGGCGGAGCGCGAATTTGTCGGCGCTGCGCGCGTCGAGGATGACGGTGCCCGGCTCGGCGGCGAGCGCGGCAAACTGCGCCTCGGTCAGCCGCCGCTTTTCACGGACGGGCTGAACCTCTCGCGCGATCTTTTGAAACTGCGGGTAGTCGATGAGCTGATTGGGGATCTTCTCCGCCGCGTGGAGAAAAGGTGAGCAGACGAGGAGGAGTGTGAGGATCGTTTTCATACCCGTCATGCTAGCGGATGCCGCGCGCCGGGTTGTCAGCGGCGGGTGCGAGTTTCGTCAAAGAATTGTCACGACCCGCGCGTCACGGCTTTGGATCGGCGGATTTTGCCCGGAGCGTTTCGTGAATCGCCGTGAGCAGGGAGCGCTCGCCCTTCACGTCGTAATCCAGCGACCAGATCATCACGCCGCCGAGTCCCTGCTCCCTCACGTAGGCGGCCTTCGCCCGGATGGTCGGCAGTCCGTTGTACCAGATCGTGCTGCCGGCCTCGTCGGCATTCTCGGCGCCGGGATAGGCCGCCACGATCGCGGCATAGCTGTAGTCCCGCTTCCGAAACGCCTCGCCGAAGCCGTAGCCGTAAAAGGGCACGCCGAGCACGGCCTTCGCCTTCGGCAGGCCGCGCCCGAGCCAGTAGCTCACGTTGCCTTTCGCAAACTCCATCGACGAGTGCTGACCCGGCGATTTGGGATCCCAGTAACCCGCGCCGTCGTACGCCATGATGTTCACGAAATCGAAATGCGCGAAGACGGAGTCGGGCACCTTGCTCCCGCCGTAGCCTTTCGAGAGCGCAGCCGTGAGCAGCTTGCCTTTCGGCTTCAATGCACCGGCGAGTCCCGCGATGAATGCGCCGTAATCCTGATTGATCGACGGCCCTTCGAGATCCACGTCGAGGCCGTCGAATCCGTGACCGGCCACGTAGTCCGCCAGCTTCGCGACAAAGCCCGCGCGTTTCGCGTCGGTCGTCAGGTCGGCATAGCGCGCGAGCAGCGTCTTGTCGCCGGACGCCGAGCCGCCGCCGATCGAGATCAGCACGGGCACTCCGTGCGCCTTCGCCTTTGCCAGCAGCGCCTCATTCTTCCGGCTGAAGGAGATGTCGCCGCCGTCGTTCACCGGATTCTCAAAGGCGATGTTGAGATGGGTGATCTTCGCGTAATCGATCGTCTCCGCGAACGCCGGGAGGTCGATCCAGTTTGGCACGTAGGCCACCACCCGCTCCTGCGCCGGCAGGAGCCGCGGCGTCAGCAGCAGCGCGACCAAGGGAATTACTTTGTGAAAGCGAGTCATGGCGCGGCAGGCTCGCGAGATCAGTCGCGCACGGCGGAGGCCACCAGTTCCAGCACGCGGCGCAGGCCGTCGTCGCCGCCGAGGCTGCCTTCATTGAAAGGCGTGCGCGGGATCGGCTGCCACGCGTCGCGCGAGCGGTCGGGCGCGGGCTGAGGGAGACCCGTCAGCGCCGGGTCATACTGGCCGTCCTTGCCGCCGAGCTTGTAGATCACGAGATCGAGCGACGGCACGACGAAGATGCCGAAGCCGCCCGCGCCGGATTTGTAGAAGGCGTCGCGCGGCGCGGCGATGACGTGGCCGTCCGCGTTGTGCTCAAACTGCAGGCTGAACGGCGTGTGCGGATTGTAGGGCGACGGCTGATGGCAGCGCGCAATGTAGTCCGCGGGCACGAGCTGTTTGTCGCGCCACTTTCCCTCGTGCAGCAGGCAGTAGCCGAAACGCAGCGCGTCCGTGGCATGCACGGCGATGCTCCCCGCGCCATTCGCGTGAGGCATGTCGAAATCGCCCCGATGCAGGCAGTAACCCCACGCGCCCCAGCCCATCGGCTTTGCCAGCCGCTCGCGGATGTAGTCCTGAAGCTCCATGCCGGCGACATGCCGCAGCACGATCGACGCGATGTGCGGCGCGGGCGACGAGTAGGAATACCCCGCGCCGGGATCCGTCCACAGCGGCACGCGCAGCGACGACATATCCAGGTCGCGGATGTTCTGCCCCGGCTTCGGCGCGAGCTGCGTGACCTTTCCCATCACGATGCCAGTCGGCGCCCCGCCCTCGCCCCAATAGCCCGCGGACATGCACAGGAGCTGGCCCAGCTTGATCTCGGCCTTGCTCGGATCATCGAGTGGCAGCGCCTCGGGCAGGTATTTTTCGGTGAAAACCTTTGTCTCCAGACCGTCGGGGATCTTGTCCCGAAACTCGGAAAGCATGATCCCGCACGCGATGCTCGTGAACGCCTTGCCGGTCGATGCCATGTCGGGATTCGCGTTGCGGCTTGCGCGGCCGAAATACTTTTCAAACACGAGGTAGCCGTGCCGCACCACGAGCAGTCCGCCGTTCTGCGTCCCGCGCTCGCAGACCTGATAAGCCTGCTCCAGTCTGCGCAAATCCATCCCGGCCTTTTCGCGAATCTCGCCGGCATCCTTCAGCGTGCGCCATCCGCCCTCGCTGTCGGGCGGAGGAAAGTAGTCGCCGGCCCCGAGCGCGGACGAGACGAGCGCGGCAAGCACGAGTGGGATGATCCGGCGGGCGGAGCGATCGGGGGAGGAAATCATTCGCGGATGTAACCAGCGAACGCCCTCCCGTCGCAATCCCCGTCACGGAAAACGCCTGTTTAGCGGACCTCACGGCGAGGCGGAGGTGGGAGTCGAACCCACTCGTAGAGGTTTTGCAGACCTCGGCCTTCCCACTTGGCTACTCCGCCGTTCGCAGATGCGAGGGCGGAGAGGTAAGCGAACTTCCGGAACGCGTCAACCGGCGATTCCCGGCCCCTACCCGCGCTCCTCCAGCGCCCGCTGCTTCTCACGCTCGGCCGCGTAGAGACGGGCGTATTTGGCGCGGGGTTTCACGCCTTTGCCGAAGGCGGCATCGGGCACGCCCACGCCGAGCTTTTCCAAAACGAAAATGGCCGCGCCACGGATGGACGCCTCCATTTCGTCGTTCGGGTAAATCGTCTGCCCGAGCACGTCCGCGAGCCGCTGCATGGCCGTGGGGGAGCGCTGGATGCCGCCGCTCACGATGAACTTCGGCATGCTCTCCTCCGCCGCGAGCACCAGTTCCGCGATGCGGGCGATGCGGTGGTAGCTCGCCTCGGTGATCGCCTGCAAAAGATCGAGCGCCGAGGTGTGCTGGCGCAGGCCGTGGATCGCGCCGGTCGCGTCCTCGTCCCATGTCGGCGCGCGCTCGGGATTCCAGAATGGCAGCACGACGAGCCCGTGGTCGGGCCCTGGGCGCTTTGCCAGTTCCGCCTCCAAGCTCGCCTCGCCTGCGAGCTGTAGCTCGCGCAGGCACCAGGCGCGCAGGTTCCCGGCATTGCTGACCGCGCCGCCGACGAGGAAGCGCCGCGCATCCACGCGGTAGCAGAACAGCCCGAACGGCGCGCGCACCTCGCCGCGGTCGCGCATGACGCGCAGCGCCGCGCTCGTGCCGACATTGATCGCCGCCAGCCCCGGACGCACCGCGCCGGAGCCGAGATTGCTCGCCGCGCCGTCGCCGATGCCGGGAAACCACGGCACGCCTTTCAGCTCCGCGAACTGCGCCGCGAGCCGGCCGCCGACGGGTGTCGGCTCGTCGCTCACCACACGCAGAGCCTTTGGCAAAACGCCGCACGCCTCGAGAAGCTGCCCGTCCCACGCGAGCTTCGCGGGATTGAACAGGCCGGTGGCCGTTGCCATCCCGACCGCGCAGTTCGCCCCGCCCGCGAGCGTGTGCTGGAGCCACTCGGCGGGCGACAGCCATTGCTTCACCGCGGAGAATTTCCGCGGCTGCGTCCGCCGCAGCCAGCGCAGTTTCGACGGCCAGAAGGACGCGCGCTGCATGCAGCCCGTCCGCGCGTGCGTGGCCTTTTCGGAGAACTCCGCGCGCAGATCCGCCGCGTCCGTGCGGCAGCGCGCGTCCGCCCAGGTGACGATGTTCGTCAGCGCCGCGCCCTTCGCATCGCACCCCACGAGGCTGTGCCAGAAACACGACACGCCGATCCCGGCGATCTCGCGTCCGCGCAGCAGCGGGTCGGTGCGGTAGCGCTGGAGCGTCTGCTCCAGGCAGCGGAGCACGGCGCTCAGCATCACGCCCGGCTCCAGTTCCGCCGCCCCATCCGCCGAGGTGATGAGCGGATACGTCTGCTGCGCTGTCGTGTTCGCGAGCCGGTTCGCTGCTTCATCAAAGAGCGCGGTGCGGCTGGAGGACGTGCCGATATCGATGGCGAGGATGAGGGAGGACATGGGTTAAGCGGGTTTGCACATACGGCAGTCAGAGAATTTCCCCCTATCGCGTGTCATCCTGAGCGGAGCGGAGGCGGGCAGGCGGGCGCAGCGCAGTCGGAGGACCCCGCCATTCACGGGCGGTGTCGCACGGAATCGCCGGGGTCCTTCGACTGCGTTCCGTTTGCAAAGCCAAACGGAACTCCGCTCAGGATGACAACTGATTGGCTTTCTCGGCAACGTGACGTGGCACATGGAAGCCGGGAGTCTAATCCTGCGCGCGGCGCAGCAGCCAGGCCGCGCCGCCGCAGGTCACGAGCGCGCCGATGGCCAGGAAGGCAAGATCGCCCGCGATATAGGAGAGGCCAGCGTCCCGCATATTGATCATGCGAAACGCGTGGCAGAAATGCGTCAGCGGAAAGGTCTGCGCGAGGTAGCGGACCGACTCCGGCAACTGGCCGAGCGGCGCGAATGCGCCGGAAAGCGGGAATACAGGCAGAAGGAAGAACACCGCAAACTGAATCGCCTGCGTCTGCGTGGCGCTAAACGCCGAGATGAGCAGCCCGAGCCCGAGCGAGCAGAGCAGGAAAAGCAGGCAGATCACGCCGAGCACCAGCGGCTGGCGGAAGGCGACGTGGAAATGAAAATGCGCCACGGCGATGGTCATGCCGATGAGCAGCAGCGAGACGCCGAGATACGGGAGCACTTTCCCGATCACGATCTCCGAGCGGCGCAGCGAGGTGACCATGAGCTGCGAGAGCGTGCCCGCCTCGCGCTCGCGCGTGATCGTGCACGCCATGAGCGTGACGGTCAGGAGCTGGAGGATCAGCCCGATGATCCCCGGCGTGACGTACTCGATGAAGCGCAGCCCCGGATTGTTGCGGATTTCGGTCGCAACCTCCCACGGCTCCATCGCCGAGACGAACTGCTTCCGCACCTCGACCGGCAGCTTCTCGCCCATCTCGAAAACCTCCTGCGGCAGGTTGTCGATCATGTCCTGCCGCGATTCTAGCTGGAAGGCACCGAGGTGCATCTGCACCGCGCCCTCCACCTGCGCCGCGGTCGTCGTGTCCGTGCCGTCGAGCACCAGCCGCAGCGGCACCGGCTCCCCGCTTTTCAGCCCGGCCCCCCACCCCGCCGGCACGATCAGCGCCGCGTCGGCCTGCGAGCGGAGCAAGTCGGGATCAGTGCCCGCGGGCGACGGATCGCTTTTGAACGCGAAGCTGTCCTTTGCGGAAAGGAACACCACCAGCTTCGCGCTCGTCTCGCTGCGGTCGTCGTCGCGCAGCAGCGTGGGCACATGCGTGAGCGCCGTGACCTCGAACGCGTAACCGAAGAGCAGCGTGAAAAGCGGCGGCAGCAAAAAGATTAGCACGACGATCCGGCGGTCCCGCCAGATGTGCAGGAATTCCTTTGTCGCGACGCTCGCGATGGCTTGCAGGCTGCCGCTCATCGCGCGCCCTCCCCGAGGATCGCGTGGTAGCCCTGCGAGTAGGCTTTGAAAACGTCCTCCATGTCCGGCTCCGCCCACGAGTGCCCGTGCCATGTCAGTTCGGGAAAGGGCCAGCTCCCCTGCCAGTCGGCAACCAGCTTCCGCGGATCGGCCGCATACACGCGCCCATGCCCGCTGCGCAGCGAGACACCGAGCACGCCCGGCGCGGCGCGGAGTTGCACGAGCGCGGGCATCACCGGCTCCACATGCATGTCGAGCACGGGCACGGTGAAGCTCGCCTTCAGCCGTCGCGGCGACTCGCGCGCGAGCAGCCGCCCTTCGTGGAGGAAGCCGACCGACGTGCAGCGCTCGGCCTCGTCCATGTAATGCGTGGTCACGAAGACGGTCGTGCCGTCATGCGCGAGGTGGTAAAGCAGATCCCAGATTTGCTGGCGATGCACCGGGTCGAGGCCGGACGTCGGCTCATCGAGGAAAAGCAGGAGCGGCTCGTGGATGAGCGCGCAGGCGATGGCGAGGAGCTGTTTCATGCCGCCGGAAAGCGAGCCCGCCATCGCGTTGCGCTTCGCCGTGAGGTCCATCTCGCCGAGCAGCCTTTCGATCCGCGGCTCCAGCTTCTCGCGCGAGACGCGGTACGCGCCGCCGAAGAAGCGCAGGTTCTCCAGCACCGTGAGATCGGGGTAGAGGCTGAATTTCTGCGCGACGTAGCCAAACTTCGTCCGCACCTCGTGCCGCTCGCGCCATACACCGTGCCCGGCGATCGTCGCGCTCCCGCCGGTCGGCTTCACGAGCCCGCAGAGCATGCGGATCGTCGTGGTCTTTCCCGCGCCGTTCGCGCCGAGGAAGCCGAAGATTTCGCCGCGTGGAATCGCCATCGAAACGCCGTCCACCGCGAGCGTGTCGCGATACGCTTTCTTGAGGTCGTTGAGGACGATGATCGGCTCAGGCATGTGGGCGGGATGTTTCAGAAAAACCGCGCGCAGCGCAACAGTGCCCGCGCGGCGGGACTGGTGCCTCGCAAGCAAGCAGGCGGAGCCATCAAAGAAACTGCCGTCATCCTGAACGCAGCCTTTGGAGGCTTTGCGACAAAGGCGTAATTCCGGGCGCTGGAGCGCCTCGTGGGCGCGCAGGAGCGCTTGGCTCCGCGTTGGGGCTCTGCGGAGCCAAGCGCTCCTGCGCGCCCACGAGGCGCTCCAGCGCCCGGAATTACGCCTTTGTCGCAAAGCCTCCAAAGGCTGCGTTCAGGATGACGGCAGTTTCTTCGCTGGCTCCGCCTGCTCGCTTGC
>JANOBH010000307.1:0-5113 GCA_031411535.1 Chthoniobacter sp.
AGCGCCACCACGGCCTGCTCGCGTTCGGCCAAAGTGCCCGCGGCTTTTGCCGCCGCCGCCGCCCCCGAGTAGGCCGCGTAGTCCGCGAGGAACGGCGCCGCCAGCGCCTTGTACTCCGCGACCCACGCCGCCTTCGCCGGCATCGCCGCCGCGCTGAACTGCTGGAAAAGCAGCCCCGCGTTTTCAAAATCCTGAAGCGCCCAGTCCTTCGCCGCGCACACCAGCAGCGCCATCGCCTCCTCGCCCTCCGGCTCCAGCGCCTGCACCGCCGCCACCGGCACAGCCTCCTCCGTCGCAGCCAGCTTCGCCGTCCCGACGAAGAAATCCGCCAGCCGCTGCTCCGTCGGGTCCGTCGAGAACTGACCCCGCTCCGCAAGCTTCGCGAAATCCGCGCGCCCCTCCGCCACCCGGCCCGCCAGGAATTCCGCCAGCCCCGCGTGCAGCGTGATCCAGTTCAGCCGCGGCTGCGGCACATTTGGCAGCGCCTCCAGCGCGCGGAAAGCCTCCGCCGCCTTTGGCCCCTCACTCCCCGCCAGCAGCATCCGCGCAGCCTGGTAGCGTCCGTCGATTCCCCCGCCGCCCTTCGCCACCTCCCCGGCGTCCCCCGCCGTCCGCGCCCAACGCTCCTTCAGCTTGTAGCCGCCGAGCCCCAGCCCCACGACCAGCGCCACCACCACATAGGTCACCCAGCTCCAGTCCCTCTCCGGCAGCCGCATCTGCGCCGCCTGCTCCATCGCCGCCGCCTCCTCCGCCTTCGCCGCGGCGATCATCTCCTCGCGCGCATATTCCAGCGCCTCGATCATTTCCTCGTAGGTTTGAAAACGGTCCGCCGGATCGAACTTCAGCGTCTTGTCGATCGCGAAGGCCGTCGCCGCCGAGATGTCCTTCGCCACCTCCCGCAGGCTTGGCTCCTTCCGCTTCGCCGCCAGCAGCACGCTCATCTGATTGCTCTCCACGTCACTCGGCGGCTTCCCGGCCAGCGCGTGGTAAAGCGTCGCCCCCAGCGAGTAAATGTCGCTCCGCAGATCCTCCGGCTTCCCGTCCAGCTTCTCCGGCGCCACGTAGGCCGGCGTCCCCCACACCTCCCCCATCACCGTCCCCGCGTGCTCCATCAGCACCGCCAGTCCGAAGTCCACGATCTTCGCCGTGTGTGCATTCGCGAAAAGGATGTTCCCCGGCTTCACATCCCGGTGGATCAGCCCCCGCTGCAGCGCCGCATTCAGCCCCTGCGCAATCTGGATCCCCGTCGTCAGCACCTGCACCTCCGGCACCCGCTCCTCCTGCGCCAGCAGATCGTCCAGCGACCCTTTGTCCACCAGCTCCATCGCGATATACACCAGCCCGTGATCCACACCCGTGCTGTACACCTTCACCACATGCGGGTGATTGATCGACGCCGTGATCGCCGCCTCCTTCGCAAACTGCGCGATGAATTCCGGGTTCGTGCTCTGCTCCTGCTGCAAAAGCTTCAGCGCCACCTGCCGGCCCAGATTCTGGTCCAACGCCCGGTACACCGTCCCCATTCCCCCCGACCCGAGCTGCTCCTGCAGCTCGAAATGGTCGAACTTCCGCCGCACCCGCATCGCCTCCCCGCACGTCGGGCAGTGCATGAGCGCGAACGGCTCCTCCCCCGCCACATCGATCAGCGCCCCGCACGCGGGGCATTCCTGGATGAGATTGTCTGGGGTTTCGGCCATGAAAGCGCGCACGGTATCAGCGGGCAAAACCTCCCGCAAGTCATGCCCCGCCCCATCATCGCAAAAAGTGTTTTCCATCCCGCTTAGACACCGGCACAGGTCGGTTTCTTAGCCGATACCGGAACCAAGCCGCCCGTGCGAATCCGCGAGGTTTTGGAGTGCGCCAGTGCCCTGGCGCTTTGGGTTGGAGCGGAGCAACGCGGCAGGCCCGCAGGATGTTGCGCATCCTTATCCGGCTTCCCGCCACGGCTCCGCCTGCCTCCAAAGCGCCAGAGCGCTGGCGCACTCCAAATGCTGCAGCTCCTCGCCCACATCCTCAGCGCGCACTTTCCGCTAATGAAATCCGCCGTTCGCCGGTTAGAGTAGCGCCCGACCGATGCGCCTGTTTGCCGCCCTTCTCACCCTCACGCTTTTCGCGCTCGCCCCCCTGCGCGCCGTCACTCCGGAGGAGGCCGAGTTCTTTGAGAAAAAGGTCCGGCCCGTCCTCGCCGAGCAGTGCTACAAATGCCACGGCGCCGAAAAGCAGAAAGCCGCGCTCCGCGTGGATTCGCGGGCGGCGATCCTGAAAGGGACGGAGGACGGCCCCGTCATCGTCGAGGGCAAGCCGGAGCAGAGTTCTTTCATCAAAAGCATCCGCCACGAGGGCGACTCCAAGATGCCGGAGAAAGCCGACAAACTGGCCGACCACCAGATCGCCGACCTCACCGCATGGGTCCGCATGGGCATGCCCTGGCCGGCGAGCGATGCCCCGGCCACGCTCAGCGTGCAGCAGGCTGCGGCGGCCACGCACTGGTCGTGGCAGCCGCTCAAAGTCGCGGCCGTCATCCCCGGCGTCGCCAACCCCATTGACGCCTCCATCCGCGCCCAGCTCGCCGCCAAAGGCATCCAGCCCTCCCCGCCCGCCCCGAAGCGCACGCTCATCCGGCGTGCGACCTACGACCTCACCGGCCTGCCGCCGACCGCGGCGGAGGTCGAGGCGTTTGAAAAGGACGCCGCGCCCGACGCCTTTGCCAAAGTCGTGGACCGCCTGCTCGCCTCGCCCCGCTACGGCGAACGCTGGGGCCGCCACTGGCTCGACGTGGCGCGCTACGCCGACACCAAGGGCTACCTCGCCGGCAACGAGGCGCGCAATTTCCCCTACAGCTACACCTATCGCGACTGGGTCATCTCCGCGCTGAATGCCGACCTGCCGTACGACCAGTTCATCATCCAGCAGATCGCCGGGGACCAGATCGCCACGGCGGAAAACCCCGTGCCAAACGCAGCGCTCGGCTTTCTCACCCTCGGACGCCGCTTCCTCAACAACCAGGCCGACATCATCGACGACCGCATCGACGTCGTCAGCCGCGGCCTCATGGGCCTCACCGTCGCCTGCGCGCGGTGCCACGACCACAAGTTCGACCCCATCTCGCAGGCGGACTACTACGCGCTCTACGGCGTCTTCGCGTCGAGCAAGGAGCCGGAGACCAAAGACCTCCCGCTGCTCCCAAGCGTGCGCGACCCGAAGATCGAGGCCGACTACCAGAAGCAGCTCGCCGAGCGGCGGGCCGCGCTCGCCGGCTTCCACGAGGGCAAGCGCCAGCTCATCGCGCTCCGCACTCTGCCCACCCTCGGCGTTTTCGCCATCGTCCCGCCGGACTCCGTGCGCCGCGTGCTCGACCGCGCGGGCAAGGACGAGGAGCGCAAATTCATCAACAAGATCGAGGAACTGAACGCCGGCCCGCTCGCCCCGCCGCGCGCGATGGCGCTCGTCGAGGGCAATGTCGTCAAACCCCGCATCTTCAAGCGCGGCAATCCAGGCAACCCCGGCGACGAGGTGCCGCGCCGCTTTCTCACCGTGCTGAGCGGAGGAAAACCGGAGCCTTTCAAAAATGGCAGCGGCCGCCTCGAACTCGCCCGCGCCATCGCCAGCAAGGACAACCCGCTGACGGCGCGCGTCATGGTGAACCGCGTCTGGGCCGGGCACTTTGGCAAAGGCCTCGTCCGCACGCCCGGCGACTTCGGCACGAAAGGCGAGACGCCCACCAACGCCGGACTGCTCGACTGGCTCGCCGCGAAATTCATCGCCGACGGCTGGTCGCTCAAAAAGCTCCACCGCACCATTCTGCTCAGCGCCACCTGGCAGCAGGCCAGCGACGAGCGCCCGGACGCGGCGAAGGCCGATCCCGAGAACCGCCTCGTCTGGCGCATGAACCGCCGCCGCCTCGACTTCGAGTCCATGCGCGACTCCCTCCTCGCGTGCAGCAGCCAGCTCGACACCGCCATGGGCGGGCTCGGCCAGGACATCGCCGCCACCCGCCGCCGCACCGTCTATGCCCTCGTGGACCGCCAGAATCTCCCCGGCGTCTTCCGCACCTTCGACTTCGCCAGCCCCGACACGACAAACCCGCAGCGCTTCGTCACCACCGTCCCGCAGCAGGCGCTCTTCATGATGAACAGCCCCTTCGTCATCGACCGCGCCCGCGCGCTCGCCGCCGCGCCGCCTTTCCAGCAGCCCTCCGCCTACGAGCCGCAGATCCACGACCTCTACCAGCGCATCCTCGCCCGCCGCGCCGCGCCCGGCGAAGTGGATGCCGGACTCCGCTTCGTCTCCACCGCGCTGGCCACACCGCCGGGAGAGCGCGGCGATGACAAGCCCGCGTGGCAGTACGGCTACGGCTCATTCAATGCCGCGACCGCGCGCACCGAGTTTCAGCCGCTCCCGGATTTCTCCGGCGGCGAGTGGAAAGGCGGCGCGAAGCTGCCTGTCCCCGTGCTCGGCTTCGCCAGCCTGAACAAGGACGGCGGCCACCCCGGCCCCGACGCCGCGCACTGCGCCATCCGCCGCTGGACCGCGCCGAAGGATGGCGTGATCGCTATCGCCGGAAACATCCGCCGCCCGGCCGCTGAGGGCGATGGCGTGCTTGTCAGCATCGTTTCCAGTCGTGCGGGCGAGCTTTTGAAAATCGCCGTGCCTCCCGCGCAGAACGCTGAGGCCAAGTTCGATCGCCTGGAGGTGAAGGCTGGCGAAACGCTGGATTTCATCGTCGATCCGCAGGGCCGACCCGGGGGAAACGACAATTCGGACGGCTTCCGCTGGCATCCCACGATCACCGGCGACCTCGGCATCTTCGACTCGCAGGCGCAGTTCGCCGGCCCGCCGCCCGCGCCGCCCGCCGCACTCAAGCCGTGGGAGCAGTACGCACAGGTCCTCCTCGAAACCAACGAGTTCGTCTTTCTCGACTAACCGCGCCCGCCACTGACGCCGAAGGCTCTGGGACTGCGGTGATGCCTTCACCGCTCTCCAGATGGCGCGTGTTCCCGAAGCGGCGATTCCCGCCGCAGTCCTGGCGCAGGAGCGCCAGGCGGGGCGCGCAGGAGCGCTTGGCTCCGCCGCGTCCCTCCTTCGGAGCCAAGCGCTCCAGCGCGCCCACGAG
>JANOBH010000308.1:0-3744 GCA_031411535.1 Chthoniobacter sp.
CTCAAGACGGACCAGGACTATCTGCCAGCGCTCCGCACCTTCTTCCGCACCCGCGAGCGCCGGCTGCAAATCCGATGATCGCCGCGCTGCTCGCCGCCCTTTCCACTCCCGCTCCATCGGCCGCGCCGGGCACGCCGGAGCCCGTCGAGATAAAGGACATCGCGCCACCCATCGATGTCTTTCCCTATCCGCTATGGATGGTCCTGACGGCCGCCGGCGTCGCCCTGATTGTCTTCGGCCTGCTCGCGTGGCTGCTTGTCCGCTGGCTGCGCAGCCGGCCCGCGCCGCCGCCGCCGACACCGCGCGCCGTCGCTCTGCGCGACCTGGAATCGCTCCGCGCCAAAGTGCGCGCCGTCGAACCTTACGCCTTCAGCTTCGCCGTCTCGGATGTGCTCCGCACCTACATCGGCGCGCAGTTTGGCCTGCACGCGCGCGAGCAGACCTCGCCGGAATTCCTCGCGGCGATCACGCACGCAAACCGCTTTCACGAGTCCGAGCGCAGCCTGCTTGCGGTGTTTTTGGAAAAGTGCGACCTCATCAAGTTCGCCCGCATCCACGCCACGGCCGATGACAGCGCCACGCTCCTCGAAAGCGCCATCGCCTTCGTGCAGGGAGGCCGGCCAGCGAAAACGCGATGACCTTCCCCGACTTCGCCCACCCGTGGCTGCTCCTGCTTTTGCTCGCGCTGCCCCTGCTCGCGCTGCTGCGCGGGGGACGCGGGGCCGCGCCTGCGGTGGTCTTTTCCTCGCTGCGCCCGCTGCTCGCGCTGAGCCGGCCCCGGCGCTCGCGCATCGGCGGCTGGCTCACGACGCTGCTGCTCTTTGCCCTCGCGCTGCTCATCGTCGCGCTCGCGCGCCCGCAGCTCGGCAAGACGATCAGCAAGGTGCAGGCGAGCGGCATCGACATCATGCTGGCGCTCGATGTCTCGGGCTCGATGTACGCCGAGGATTTCACCATCGGCGGCGAACGCGCAAACCGGCTGGAAGTGGTGAAGCAGGTCACTCAGAAATTCATCGAAGCCCGGCCGAACGACCGCATCGGCATCGTCTGCTTCGCCGGCCGCCCGTATCTCGTGAGCCCGCTCACGCTCGATCACGACTGGCTTTTGAAAAACCTCGAGCGCGTGAAAATCGGGCTCGTCGAGGATGGGACGGCGATCGGCTCGGCCATCGCGTCGTCGGCAAACCGGCTCAAGGAAAAGGACTCGAAGAGCCGCATCGTGATGCTCCTCACCGACGGCGACAACAACGCCGGGAAAGTCCCGCCGCTGACAGCCGCGGAGGCCGCGAAGGCGCTCGGGATCAAGGTCTATACCATCGGTGCGGGGACCAAAGGCTACGCGCCGATGCCCGCGATCAACCGCAATGGGCAGATCATGACCGACTGGAGCGGGCGCAAGATTTACCAGAACGTGAAGGTCAGCGTGGATGAGGAGACGCTGAAAAAAGTCGCCGAGATGACGGGCGCGAAGTTTTACCGCGCGACAGACACGAAGACGCTGACGGAGATTTTCGAGCAGATCGACAAGCTGGAGAAATCGACCGTGGAGCTGACGCAGTACAAGCAATACCGGGATTTGTTTCCGTGGTTTCTCGCGTCGGGCTTCGGGCTGCTCGCGCTGCAACTGGTGCTCGCGGAGACATTCGGAAGGAGACTGCCATGATGAGCGACCTGACGTTTGGACAACCTCTCTGGTTCTGGGCGTTCGCGCTTTTGCCGATCCTCATCGCGCTGTTTTTCCTCAACGAAGGCCGGCGCGTGACGCTGCTGCGGAAGCTCGTGGCCGCGCGCCTGCAGGACCGGCTGGCGGGGAGTGTGAGCGTGGGCAAGCGCCGCTTCCGCTTCCTGCTGCTGCTGCTGGGAATGGCGGGCGTGATCGCCGCGCTCACGCAGCCGCGGCTCGGCTACACCTGGGAGGAGAGCCAGCGGAAAGGGCGGGACGTGATCCTCGCCATCGACTGCTCGAAAAGCATGCTGGCCACCGATCTCACGCCGAGCCGGCTCGAGCGGGCGAAGCTCGCGGCGCAGGATCTCATCGGCCAGCTCGGGGGCGACCGCGCGGGGCTGATCGCGTTTGCCGGGAGCGCGTTTTTGCAGGCGCCGCTGACGGTGGACTACGGCGCGGTGCTGAACTCGCTGACGGAACTCGACACCGAGATCATCCCGCGCGGCGGCACGAATATCGCGGAAGCGATCAAGACGGCGGTCGAGGCCTTTGGCAAAGGCGAGAGCGAGCACCGGGCGCTCATCCTTTTCACCGACGGCGAGGAGCTGGATGACGACGCCGTGAAAGCCGCCGAGGCGCTGGACGGCGCGGTGCGGATATTCACGGTTGGAATCGGCTCGGCGGACGGATCGCTCATTCCGGTGCCCGGCGAGAATGGCGGCACGGAGTTTGTGAAGGACGAGAGCGGGCAGATCGTGAAATCCCGGCTCGACGAGGACCGGTTGAGGAGAATTGCGGAAGCGACCGGCGGCTTCTACGTTCAACTCACAACCGGCCCGGCGGAAACGCTGCAAATCGTCCGCGACGGCCTCGGCACCATGAAGGAACAAGACATCGACGCCAAAATGTCGCGCCGCCCGATCGAGCGCTACCAGTGGCCGCTCGCCGGCGGACTGCTGCTGCTCGCGGCGTCGATGCTCGTGGGCGAGCGGAAGCGCGGCGGGCGCCGCGAAACCGCGCGGGCAAAGGCTTTGGCGGCAGCGCTGCTGATGGCGGGCGCACTTTTCACCCCGGCTGCGCAGGCGAAAAACGCGGGCGTGGAAGCTTACGAGCGGCAGGACTATCAGGGCGCTGCCAGGGAATTTGCGAAACAGCAGGAGCGCATGCCGGGCTCGGAGGCGCTGGAATTCAACCAGGGAGCGACCGCCTACAAGCGGGGCGAGTTTGGGAAGGCGCTGGAGGCTTTCGCCAAGGCGGTGACCTCGCCTGACCCGAAGCTGCGCGCGGCGGCGGAATACAATCTCGGCAACACGCTCTACCAGCGGGGCGCAGCGCAGAAGGACAAGGCACCGAAGATCAAGGAGTGGAAAAACGCGCTCCAGCACTACGACCAGGCGCTGAATGTGCAGCCGCAAAATGCCGACGCGAAATACAATCGCGACGTGGTGCAGCGGCTCATCGACGAACTGCAAAAGGAGCCGCCGAAGTCCGAGGAGCAGGAGAAAAAGGACGAGCAGAAGAAGGACAAGAAGGACGAGGATCAGAAGCAGCCGAAGAGCGGCGACGACAAGAGCGACCAGAAACAGAATCCGAAGGACCAGCAGAAGCAGGATCAGAAAGACAAGGGGGACAAATCGCAGGCCGACCAGCCGCAGCCGCAGAACCAGGACAAGAGCGGCGAGCAGAAGAGCAACGAGCAGGGCAAGGACGACAAGAAGGACGGGAAGCAGGACGATTCGAAGGAGCAGAAGGGCGACAAGGGCGACAAGGAGGACCCGCAAAAACAGGGTCAGGCGAAGAACGATCCGCAGACGGAAGACGGCCAGAAAGGAGAGGCCCCCGCGCCTTCACCTGACCAGCCGGGCAAGAAACCCGCGGGCGAAATGAAGCCGCAAAACGGCCAGCAGCCAAAGCCGGACGCGCAGCAGCAGGAAGCCGAGGAGGCGCAGGCCGCCGAAGAGGGCAAGATGACAGAGGCGCAGGCGAAGGGTCTGCTCGATTCGCTGAAGGGCGAGGACACGCGCGTGCAACTGCTCAAGCCGGGTGAACGCAAGGCCGGGGGGCGGGTTCTAAAGGAT
>JANOBH010000309.1:0-6990 GCA_031411535.1 Chthoniobacter sp.
CGCTCCTGCTCGCCGTCCTCATCGTTCCCAGCATCCTCGCCCACGCCGATGACTCCGGCCTGATCGCCGACGGAGCGAAAGTGGAAGTCCTCGGCGAAGGCTACCTCTTCACCGAAGGCCCCGCCGTCGATCGCGAGGGCAACGTCTATTTCACCGACCAGCCAAACGACCGCATCGTCAAATACAGCGCCGCCGACGGCACGCTCTCGGACTGGCTCAAGCCTGCCGGCCGCAGCAACGGTCTCTATTTCGACAAAGCTGGAAACCTCCTCGCCTGCGCGGACGGCAAGAACGAGCTGTGGTCCATCGCGCCCGACAAAAAAGTCACCGTCCTCGCGACCGAGGTCGGCGGCAAGCTCCTCAACGGCCCGAACGACCTCTGGCTGCGCCCCGACGGCAACTTCTACTTCACCGACCCGCTCTACGCGCGCGACTACTGGGTGCGTGACAAGGCCATGCAGCAGCCGGGCCAATACGTCTATTACTTCGACACGAAAACGAGGAAAGCCACGCCCGTCATCACCGACCTGAAACAGCCCAACGGCATCGTCGGCACCCCTGACGGAAAGGCGCTCTACGTCGCCGACATCGGCGCGCACAAGACCTACTCCTACGCCATCAAACCTGACGGCAGCGTGGGAAACAAAACGCTCTTCTGCGAACTGGGCTCGGACGGGATGACGATCGACGCCGAGGGAAATGTGTATCTCACTGGCAAAGGCGTGACCGTCTTTGACAAGACGGGAAAGCAGCTCACCAACATTCCCATCCCTGAAGCCTGGACCGGCAACGTGACCTTCGGCGGCAAAAACCGCGACCTGCTTTTCATCACCGCGAGCAAGAAAGTGTACGGCGTAAAGATGCGGGTGAAGGGCGCGGCTGAGTAGGGAGGGGAGCCTTCGCCCGTCCTCACACACGACGGCTTCACCGGGCGCGCCGCAGAGCGCTCGATGCTCTCCCGCCGACTGGAGGTGGAATCGGCTTGCCGCCGGGCGGGGGCGCAGCCTACTTGATCCCGCAGCTTCACAGCGAAAAGGGCAGTTAGCTCAGCGGTAGAGCGGCTCGTTTACACCGAGTTGGTCGGGGGTTCGATCCCCTCACTGCCCACGCCTCTCCATTTCGTGGGGAGCTGGCGGGGACAGGTTTGCGCTTCGCGGGTCGGGCGTCATTGGCGGGCGCTTGTTGCCGCTTGTGCCGGGGCGCGATTCGGCGGACGCTCCGCGCTCCATTTTTCTCTCCTTTGAAAAACTTCACCGAAGCTCAACTCGCCGCGCTAGAGGAATACATCGACTTGCTCGACAAAGGCGCCCGCAAGCGCGGCCTGGAGTACTTTGAGCGGGAACGGGTGAAAGATCTCGAACCGTACAAGCGGGGAGTCGGCATTCGCGCGGAGGTGACTGGCACGCTCCCTTACCGCGTGAAGCTGCGGTTCACGGACGGCGAGTGGGACGGGGAGTGCTCGTGTCCGGTCGGCTTCGACTGCAAGCACTGCTGCGCGGCTGCTTTTCAGGCGCTGGCTGAGGAGGACGGAACAGCCCCGGAGGCCGAGGCCACGCCGCCGGACGCCGCGCCTCGTGCAAATCCGAACCGAAGCCAGGATGAGCGAGTCTCAGACTTGTTTGCCGACCGCCTCGGGCGACGACTGAGCGCCGCTGAAACGAGCGCGGCGGCGCGGGTGGACGAATTTTTCCAGTGGCACCGGGCGGGTCTCGTCGAGGAGAGCCTGCTGGAGCCGGTCACGCAGGTGCGCGTCGGACGGGGTTACAACCGGGTGCAGCTCTGGCCTGCGGAGCCGCGGACGCCGTGGGAGGCGTGGCTCTACATCGCGGCGTATCTGCGGCGGAATCAAATGCCTTGCCCGCCCACTTTTCTCGAGGCGACGGATTGGGCGGAGGTGGAGGCGCTGACGGCGTCGTGGGAGAGGGAGCAGCGCGTCGAGGAGTGGCGCGATTGGTTGCAAACTGTCGCCGAGCGAGCGGATGCCGCCACGGCGGAGCCGGCACGCCTGCGGGTGCGGCTGACGAAGGAAGGCGCGCAGCTCGAATGGCAAAAGGCGGGCGCGGCGGGTTTTTCACCCATCAAGGAGCAGGCATTTGCGCTCCTGACGGGCGCCGCGCATCAAGGGCAGCTAGCGCTCGACGGGCCGTCGCTGGCGGTCTGGCGGGTATTCTACACCGGATACGATTCCCAGCCGTTCCGCGCCTTCAAAGAGCCGGACACCGCGCGCGTGCTGAACCAGCTGCTGCGGCTGCCGGGTTTCGAGGAAGGTGTGGTCGGGCCGGACGGGGCTCCGCTGGCGCGCGGCGCCGAGCGGCTGCAATGGCGCATCGAAACGGGTGGCGGAGAGACGATGATCGACTACCGGATCGAGCTCGTGCTGCCGGACGGGAGCGCGCCGCCGCCGGCTCTGACGGTGATCGACGGGGCGCCCTCGCTTTACGTCACGCGCGACACGATCTACGAGGGGCCGCCGCTGGGCCGGCTTGCGCCGGACGAGGGGCCGATCACCGTTCCTGCCGAGGCGCTCGAGACGAGCGATGGCCTCACGCTTCTCGACCGGCTCGGCGTGGAGCCGCCGCCGCGGATCGCCGGGCGTGTGCGGGCCGTGCGGGTGCGCGCGGTTTTCCGCTGCGCGGTGAAACAGGACATGTTCGGCGGCGGGGAGCGGCTGCTTGTAGAGGTCCGCGCGGAGGATGCCGGCGGCGCCGTCCTCTCGACCTTCCAGCGGGAGGAGTGGACGCCGCTGGCGCTCCCGCCGGATCCGCCGGAGACGCTGACGCGCTACGACCGGAGCGCCCTGCGCCTCGTGCCGGGGCTGGTGGAAACGCTCCGCGCGAACTGGGACGGTCGCGACGCGAAATGGCAGCGCCGGCTCGGGAAAGAGTTTGCCGCGCAGTTTGCGGACTGGCTGGACTCCGTGCCGGAGGAGGTGGGCGTGGAACTCGATCCGCTGCTCGCCTCGCTGCGCCATGCGCCCGTGGAGGCGCTGGTGAAGCTGGAGGTCGAGGAGGCGGGCATCGACTGGTTCGACCTCCGCGTGGCGCTCGACGTGGCCGACACCACGCTCACGCCGCAGGAGATCAAAGTGCTGCTCGATGCCCGCGGCGGATTCGTCCGCCTGGGGGAGAAAGGCTGGCGCCGCCTGCATTTCCAGCTCAGCGAGGAGGACGAGAAGCAGCTCGCCGATCTCGGGCTGAGCGCGCGCGAATTTTCCAGCGAACCGCAGCGCCTCCACGCGCTGCAGCTCGCGGGGAAAAAGGCCGCGCGCCGCCTGCTGCCCGAGCCGCAGGCGCTGGCGATCGAGCGGCGCGCGAGCGAAATCCAGACGCGCGTGGCGCCGGAGCTGCCCGCCGGTTTGCGCGCGGAGCTGCGTCCGTATCAGCGCGATGGATTCCACTTTCTCGCGTATCTCTCGGTGAACAATTTCGGCGGAATCCTGGCCGACGACATGGGGCTCGGCAAAACCGTGCAGGCGCTCGCGTGGCTGCTCTGGCTCCGCGGGCGGCCGGACTTCACGGGGCGTGCGAGCCTTGTCGTCTGTCCGAAAAGCGTGACCGACAACTGGCTTTCGGAAGGCGCAAAATTCGCACCCAGCTTGCGCGTGCAGGTGCTCGCGAAAGGGCCGGCGGCTGCGACGACGCTGGAGGCCGCGCGCACGGGGGCTGATCTTGTGGTCATCAATTACGCCCAGCTCCGCAGCCTGGAGAAAGCACTGACCGCCGCGCCGTGGCACGCCGTGATCCTCGACGAGGCGCAATACATCAAGAACCCCGATTCGCAGACCGCCAAGGCGGCGTGGGCTCTGCGCACCGGACACCGGCTGGCACTGAGCGGCACGCCGATCGAAAATCGCCTGCTCGATATCTGGAGCATCATGGGTTTCGCCATGCCCGGCGTGCTCGGCAAGCGCTCGGCCTTTGCCAAGGCATTCGATCAGCGCGGCGATCCGTTTGCCCGCACGCGGCTGGCGGCGCGGGTGCGGCCCTTTGTGCTCCGGCGGACGAAAGGCGAGGTCGCCAAAGACCTGCCGGAGCGCAGCGAGGAGGATCTGCTCTGCGAACTCGAAGGCGAGCAGGCGACGCTCTATCGCGCAGAGCTGAAGCGCGCGCGCGCCGCTTTGCTCAATATCCAGACGACCAGGGAGCTGGACAAAAAGCGCTTCAATATCCTGACATCGCTGCTGCGGCTCCGGCAGATCTGCTGCCACCCGGCGCTGGTCAGCGAAAAGGCCGCCAAAGCCGAGAGCGCCAAGCTCACCGCGCTTTTCGACCTGCTCGAACCGATCATCGCGGAAGGCCACAAGGTGCTCGTTTTCTCCCAGTTCATCCAGATGCTCGACATCATCCGCGCGGAGATCGTGCGGCGGGAGTGGCAGCATTTCATCCTCACGGGAAACACGGAGGATCGCGGCACGCTCGTTCGGAATTTTCAGGAGAGCGAGGGCGCGGCGGTGTTTCTGATTTCGCTGCGCGCGGGCGGCTTCGGCCTGAATCTCACCGCAGCAAGCTACGTGGTGCTCTACGATCCGTGGTGGAATCCGGCGGTCGAAAACCAGGCCATCGACCGCACGCACCGCATCGGGCAGACGAGCCACGTCATCGCCTACCGCCTGCTGATCAAGGAAAGCATCGAGGAGAAGATCCGGAAGCTGCAGCGGAGCAAGAGCGCGCTGGCGGAGGACATCCTGGGCGAGGAGAGCTTTACGCGGGCGCTGACGCTGGATGACTTCCGCTTTCTGCTCGGGGAGTAGATTCTCGCATTCCCGCCCGCCGCGTCGCTTCGCTCCAACCAAAGCGCCAGAGCACTGGCGCACTCCAAAACCGCGCGGCGGCTCGTCAGCGCGCGCCTTTGGTTTCGTGGAGAAAGGCGGTGGCGGCTTCGCGGATGGAGGCGGCGACCTGGGCGTGCTGGCGCGCGAATTTCGGCGTGAACCAGGGGAATAGGCCGATGAGATCGTGGGTGACGAGCACCTGCCCGTCGCAGTCTGGACCGGAGCCGATGCCGATGGTGGGAATCGTGATGGCGCGGCCGATTTCGTCGGCGACTTCCGCTTTCACGAGTTCGAGGACGACGGCGAATGCGCCCGCGTTTTCCACGGCGCGGGCGTCAGCGAGGAGGGCGCCGGCGGACTCGGGGGTTTTGCCTTTGAGCTTGTAACCGCCTTCTTCGAGGACGCTTTGAGGGAGCATGCCGAGGTGGGCCATGACGGGGATTTTGGCTGCGACGATGGCGGCGATGCGTACGGCGTGGCTCGCGCCGCCTTCGAGCTTCACGGCGTGCGCGCCGGCGGCGATGAGGCGGCGGGCGTTGGCGACGGCCTGCTCCGGGGTGTCGTAGCTGGCGAAGGGGAGATCGGCGACGATGAGTGCGCGCTGCGCGCCGCGGGCGACGGCGGCGGTGTGGTGGAGCATGTGCTCCATGGTGACGTGTGTGGTGTCTGGAAAGCCGAGGACGACCATGCCGAGGGAGTCGCCGACGAGGAGGGTGTCGATGCCGCTTTCATCCAGGAGCCGCGCGGTGGGGTAGTCGTACGCGGTGAGGACGGCGAGCTTTTCGCCGCTGCGTTTCATGGCGGTGAAGTGGGCGGGTGTCATCGCTCAAAAAGAGTCGGCGAAAACTTCCACGCGCGCCGGATCGCGCAGGCCTGCGAGCAGTTCGGCAATGGTGTGGTGCTGGCCGGGGAGGAGCAGGTCGGGCCGGATGTCGGCGAGCGGGGTGAGGACGAAGCGGCGGAGGTGGAGGCGAGGGTGGGGGATGACGACCTCGTCGTTGCTGAGGACGAGATTCCCGGCGTACAGGATGTCGAGGTCGAGGGTGCGCGGGGCGTTGCGAGGGCGTTTCGAGGGGCGTCCGAAGCCGGCTTCGATCCGCTGGAGGGCGTCGAGGAGCGTGATGGGCTGGCCGTCGTATTCGACTTCGAGGGCGGCGTTGAGATATGCGCCCGCCTCCGGGCCGGAGCCGACGGGTTCGGTTTCATAAACGCGCGAGCCAAGCGCGGGAGCGGAGACGCCGGGGAGGGCGAGCACGCGCTCGCGGGCGAGGCGGAGATGGGCGAGCCGGTCGCCGAGATTCGAGCCGAGGGCGAGACCGGCGCGCATGGGCTAAAAGGCGAAAGGCGAAAGGCGAAAGGCGAAAAGGGGAATTGCAGCCGCCACATCCCTGCACGCGAAGCGTTCGGTTTCTTTCGCCTTTCGCCTTTCGCCTTTCGCCTTCATTTGAGCCCCAGGACGTCCTGCATGTCGTAGAGGCCGGCGGGTTTGCCGTGGGCCCAGAGCGCGGCGCGGAGGGCGCCGCGGGCAAAGGTTTCGCGGCTGGACGCCTTGTGCGTCAGTTCCACGCGCTCGCCCTGGGCGGCGTAGATGACGGTGTGGTCGCCCACGACATCGCCGCCGCGGACGGCGTGCATGCCGATCTCCGTGTCGGTGCGCTCGCCGACGATGCCGTGGCGCCCGTGGCGCACGTCGTCGTTGTACTGCAGGTCGCGCACTTCGGCCAAAATCTCGGCGAGCTTTTTGGCAGTGCCGCTGGGTGCGTCCTTTTTCAGGCGGTGGTGCATCTCGACGACCTCGAGGTCGAAGCCGGGGCCGAGGATTTCCGCGGCTTTGCGTGTGAGCCAGAAAAGGGTGTTCACGCCGATGCTGTAGTTCGGGGCGAAGACGATGGGGATTTGCGCGGCGGAATGCCTGATCCCGGCGACCTGCGCGTCGGTGTGGCCGGTGGTGCCGATGACGAGGGTCTTCTTCGCCTCGACGCAGCGGGCGAGTACGGGCTCGATCGTCGAGTGGTGGGTGAAGTCGATGACGGCGTCGCAGGACGCGAGCGCCGCGGCGAAGTCGTCGCCTGCATCGATCTGGGCGGCGACTTCGATTCCAGGTTCGTTTCGCGCGCAGGCGATGAGCATCTGGCCCATGCGACCGCGGGCGCCGTTGATGAGGACTTTGAGTGAGGTCATGGCGGAGAATGGTTCACTGCTTTTTTGACCGCGGTTCT
>JANOBH010000310.1:0-19949 GCA_031411535.1 Chthoniobacter sp.
CCTCCGCTGATCCAAAAAACGAGGAGAATGCCAAGCGGACTGACAGTGTCGGAGGGCGCAGCCACTTACATGCGCGTGAGCAGATAGGACCAGTAGCGGATACCGGCATAGGTCATCGCGGTGGTCAGGGCCACATCCACCAGGGTGATGCGGTTCCAGGCGAAGGCGATGCGGGACTGGGGCTCTGGCTCTGGCTCTGGCTCGGCTTCACGGGTAGGCAATGGCTCCATGGTGAAGACGGCGACCGGCGCTCCCGCCTGGGCGAGCGCGCCCTCGAGCGCGGGCTGCGGAACGAGGCGTGCGCGCCATGCGGGGACTGAGGGTGCGAGCGCTTGCCCGGCGGCGTCTTTCTCCTCCTCATCGTGGGCCTTATTCAGGCGAAGCAGGTGCCGGTGCAGTGCGGCGGTGGCGGCGGCGAACATGAAGAACGTGGGGCGGTACTCAAAATTCACCATCCATGACGAGACCATGTAGGAGACGATGAGGACGAAGAGAATCCGGCGGATGCGCTCCTCGTCGGGAGTGCCTGTCCTCGCCGTGATGAGGGTGCGCAGGCAGCAGTAGAGGATGGCGAAGTGGAGGAAGAATCCCGGATAGCCGAGTTCCGCGCCGATGCAGACGTAGGAGGAGTGAGAGGCCTTTGAGACGATCGGCATCGGGGTTTTGAGCGACTCCTTGTCGAATTGGGTCCGCCTGAAGCGGTATTTTCCGGCGAGGAAACTCTCATGCCAGTTCCGGTATCCCACACCTTGGCGGGTTGTGGTCATCACCTTGTAGCCATGGGTGAAAGCCATGACGCGGCCCTGGATGGCTTCGTCGCTTTTCGATTTGCTCAGCTCGCTCATGCGCGGGAGCGAGTGGAGCGCCGCGCCGCCAAAGAGCAGCGCGAAGCTGATGATCGCGGCCTGGACCGTCTTTGGGCGACCAAAGGTCAGCGTGGCGACGATGGTCGCGGCCCCTGCGAGGAAGGCGCCTTTCGATACCGTGAGATAGATGCAGTAGGCCACCATGGCCATGAGCGCGGTACCGATGCCCCGGAGGACGACGGGCCTTTTCCAAATGCAGTAGTAATAGAGCAGCGGAATCGCCGGCACGACGCTATGGCCGAGGGCGTTCGGATTGTTGAAAATGGAAAGGTTCAGGATGAGGCGGCCTTTCATCGGGCCGTTGGTCACGGCAAGGCTCTCCAGCGGGTCGAGGCCATAGAGCGAGAGGAGCGCCAGTCCCGCGACGGCGCAGATGAGGAAGGTCCACCAGCCTACGAATACGTTCAGCCGCTGGACGGAGTAGAGCGTCTGGACGATGACGACATAGAAGATATAGACGTTCGCGGTTTCCTTGAAGGTGTCCCACGGAGTGGGCGAGGCGAGGACGATCCAGAGCCAGAAAGCCAGCACGACCCAGTCGTGGGGTGTGCGAAAGAGATCGCGAAACTGGAAGCCGCGGGCGCGCAGTGCGAGCGATGCCAGTGCGGCGAGCATGGTCAGCTGCACGAAGCGCACGCCGCCGAGTCCGATCGGCCACTCCTGCGGGCGCAGGTAGTAGAGGACGAGGAAAACGATGACGCTGAAGAAATCCATTTAGCGGCTGGGCTGTGCGGGCATGGCCACGGTGCGGTAAAGGGCGGCGTAGGCGTCCGCCATGAGGCCGATGGAAAAATGTCCGGTGATTTTTGTGCGCGCTTTTTCCCCGAAGTCAATGAGGCGCTCGGGCTGCGAGAGAAGGGCGGCGAGTTGCATGGCAAGCGCGGCGGGCGTGGAAAGATCGGCGATCACGCCTTCGCGGCCGGAGTCGAGGATGCGCTCGTGACCGCAGGCGGGGCTGGCGAGCACCGGGACGCCGGAGGACATGGCTTCGAGGGCGGCGTTCGACAGCCCCTCATTGACGGATGGAATGGCGAGCAGATCGAGGGTGCGGTAGCACGCGGCCGGGTCGCTCTGGAAGCCGAGCCAGTGGATGCGCGCGGCGTGCGGGCTGGTCTGCGCGCGAGCGCGGATGGCGTCCTCATCGCTGCCGCCGGCACCGGCGATGACGAGGTGCGCGGCGGGAAACCGGGGGGAGATTTCCGCGAAGGCATCGAGCAGGACGGCGTGGCGCTTGAATGGGCCGAAGCGGCCGACGATGCCGATGCAGACGGCGTCCCCGGGCAGGCCGAGCGCGCGGCGGGCGGCGCTGCGGTCGCCGGGGGCGAAGCGGGCGGTGTCCACGCCATTCGGGATGACCGAGATTTTTTCCCCGGCAAAGCCGAGTGCGAGCAGCTCGTCGCGCATGGGGTGGGAGACGGTGTGGACGGCGCGGCAGGCGCGGTACAGCCAGCGGCGCTGGCGGAGGCGGCGCGGGGTGAGTTCCTCGTCGGTGAGCTGGCTGTGCTCGCCCTGGAGCAGGGCGCAGCGGCGTCCGCCGCAGGTCGCGAGGCTGCTGTAAATGAGAGAGCCGAGATTGTGGCTGTGAAGGACGTCGGGCCGCAGGCGGGCGATCTCACCGGCGAGGCGGAGGGCGGCGCGCGGGGAGAAACCGCCGGTTTTCCCGAGCACGGCGACCCGATCGGGATGTGGCAGGCGGTCGGCGAATGCGCCGCGGCGCGCGAGGCAGGCGACATGGACTTCAAAGCCCCGCGGCTCCAGCGCGTGCGCCATGTTTACGACGCCGTTTTCCATGCCGCCGGGGTCGAGCGAATTGACGACGTGGAGGATTTTCACATGCGTCGCGGCAGGAGGAAACGGGCCAGGGCGCGAAGGCGAAAAAGCGGGCGTTCAAAGCAGCGGCGGGGTCGCAGAAAGACCGGCCAAAGCGCCGCGGAGGTGAGCAGGCAGAGGAGCGCCCGGGCTCGGAGGCCGTCGTCGAAATGAGTCCGCGCGACGATCGCATAATGAATGGCGAAAGCCCGGAGCCAGAAGGGTGCGGCGAGCCGGGGGACCACGCCTCGCCGCCACGCGCGGGTGAGGACGCGCTGGGAGTTCGCCTTCATGCGCGCTGCGTTCTTGCTCATGTTTTCCGGGTGGCGGCGGATGAAGGCGAGCGGTTCGCCGATGAAGAAAAAGCGGTGCCCGCGCGCAGTGAGACGGATCCACATGTCGCGATCCTCGGAGCTGCGCAGCGCGGTGTCGAAGCCGCCGCAATCGGCGAAGACGTGGCGTTTCACCACCACGGAGGAGGAGAGCGGGCGGTTGCGCAGGCAGAAGTCGCGCACGGTCAGTTCGCCGGTATGCGCGGACGTGTAACCCGGGCCCGCGGCTGGCGCGCCGCTGGCGTCCATGCGGGCGGGCGCGGTCGCGACGGCGGCAAACTCCGGCGGGAGGACAGCGAACTGCCGCAATGCGGTGGAGAGGAATTCCGGTTTCCAAATGTCGTCCGCATCGAGAAAGGCGATGAATGCATGGCGGGCTTCGCGGATGCCGGTATTGCGCGAGGCGGAAAGGCCGGCGTTTTCCTGCCAGACGTAGCGCACCCGCGGGTCGGTGAATGCGGCGACGGCGGTGCGGGTGCCGTCGGTCGAGCCGTCATCGACGACGATCAGTTCCAGTGCGGAGCGGGTCTGCGCGAGCACGGAGGCGATGGCCTGCGGCAGGTAGTGCGCGTAATTGAACGCCGGGATGACGACCGAGACGGAGGGAGGCTCGGAAAGAGCGGGTGGCGGGGATGCGGACGGATCCAACGATGCGCCGGCTTCGGGCCGGGGAGGGGGGCTGAGGCTCACGCATTCTCCAGCGGGTGCTGGTAGTAGTAATCGTGCGAGTAATAGTAATACTGGTAGTAGTTCGCGCTCGCACTGAGGTCGAGGCGGTTGAGCACGAAGCCATAGAAGTTGGCGCCGTTCGCCGTGAGCATGTCCACCGCGGCTTTTGCGCTCCGCGCCGGCGTATTGCCTGTCCAGATGACGAAAAGCACGCCGTCCACGAGGCTTTGCATCATCGCTGTCTCCGAGAGGCCGAGGACGGGCGGCGTATCGACGACGATGCGGTCGTAGCGCTCGCGGAGCGTCTGCATGAGTTCGGCGAAGCGCGGCGAGCCGAGCAGTTCGGTGCCGATTTCGAGGTGGCGGCCGGCGCTGAGGATCCAGAGGTTTTCCTGCCCTGTCGGGCGGCAGGCCTGCTCGAGGGAGACTTCATTGAGCAGCACGTTGCTGAGGCCGGGATCTTTGCGGTAGCCAAAGAGCCGGTGGAGGCGGCCCCGGCGCAGGTCGGTATCGACCAGCAGCGTGCGGACACCGGTGTGGGCGAAGGAGACGGCGAGGTTTGAGGAGACGACGGTCTTGCCTTCCTTGGGCATCGCACTGGTCACCATCATGACGTGCGGCTGCTTGGTGAGGTTGCCCATCGAGAGGACGTTGGTGCGGATGACGCGGAAGTTTTCGATGAGCGCGTCCTTGCGGTTTTCGTCCCGGCTGATGAGGGCGGCGGCTCCGATCGAGGAGGCGTCGATCTGCGGGACGATGCCGAGGCCGCGCATCTGAAAGGCGGACTCGACCTGATCGAGATTGACGAGGGTGTGGTCGAGGTACTCGATCAGGAAAGGAACGCCGATGGCCAGGACGATACCGACGAAAAGCGATACGAGGAGGAGCTTGAAGCGGTTCGGTGAGACAGGCCGGTCATGGGACTCGATGAGGCCCGCATACTGCAGATTGATGCGTTCCTTCTCACCCGCGAAGCTGACGGCCTCGCGCTTTTTCTGCATTTCCGCGAGGTAGCTGGTGAAGGGGAGCTGGGACTGGTCGTGGACGCCGATCTCGCGCAGCAGTTTTTGGTATTGTTCGTTCAGCGCCTTGTATTCGGGCATCTTGCCCTCGAGGTCGCGTTTCTTGTTGATGAGCTCCTGAGACTCGAGGTCGAAACGCCGCTGCGCGGTGCGGTATTCCGCCTCAAGTTTTTCGTTGATGGCGTCTAGTTTTTTTCTCGGCTCGATCATTTTGCCGCTGGTTGGCAGGAAGGTTTTGGAAAGCTCATCGATCTCCGCTTTCGCCTGCTCCTGCTCCTGCAAGAGCATGTCCCAGGGATGCGCCGATTTGATGAGGGAGGGGACGACGATGACGTTCTGCACTGTGGTGTCGCCCTCCTTGTTTCCCCCGTCGCCGCCGGTCTTCTCCTTTGAGACCGTGGAGATGCTCTGGCCAACCCGCAGGGGATCGCCTTTGTCCTCGGCGGAGGAAATCAATGAAAGCTTGGCGACGACGTCGTCCTGCAATGCCGGGTCTTGAAGGCGGATGCGGATGCGGCCCATCTCGTCGATGCGGGATTGGAGGCGGGAAAGATCCTCCGGGAGAGTGCCGATGGATTTGAGGCGGACGAGCGCCTCGGTGAGTCCCCGCTCGTCTTGAAGGCTCATCTTGTCGGCGAACTGCCGGTCCATCCGGCCGAGGACTTCTTTGATTTCCGTGGCGTAGGTCTTTTCCAGGTTGTCCCGGTCTTCCACGCGCTTTTCTGCCCGGTAAGCGAGGAATTCCCGGACCATGGTCTCCGTCCACCGGTCTGCCAGTTCTGGAAGGGCGACCCAGATATCAACCACGAGGTTGGATTGCGAATTGTAAACCGCGCGGACTTTGGTGAGGTACGTCCTTTCCAGGTCGCGGTTGCTCGCATTAACCCCCAGCGCCGCTGCTGTCCGCTTGAGAATGTGCGGCGCGGTGAGCTGCATCGGAATGGCTTGGAAGCGGCTGTCCTGGTAGATTTTGTCGGTGTCGATCGGGCGGGAGACGTCATCGACCTGGATCAGCGCCTGCGCGTGATAGACGGGCCGGGCAAAGATATAAAAGGTCAGTCCGCACATCAGTGCGAAACAGACAAGCAGCGCCATGAGCCGCAGATGCTTGCGGGCGATGGCGACGTACATCAGCACATCGTGCAGGCTGAAGACGCGGGCTTTGAGTCCGGGAATCATGTTGAAAATCTTACGGAGACCTTTGCGCCGCTCAGAGTACGCGAAACGCCTTCGCCCGCAGCAACTGATTTGGCCCGCTACAGCGATGATCGCGGGGACTGCCCGAGGGAGCCTCAGATCGTCCCCGCCGTGCGGAAACTACCAACTCCAGAATTTCTCGGGGACGACGACGATGTCGCCGCTCTGCAACTGCACATCGGCACGGCGCCCGCGCTTGATGTCCTTGATGTTTACCGGCAGCCTAACCTTTGAGCCGTCCGGCACGGCGCGGAGGACGTAAACACGGTTCTCGTCGGCAAAGCGGGCGAATCCTCCGTTTTGAAGGATCGCTCCGTAGGCGCTGAGTCTCTCGCCCGCCTTCAGGGGGAAGCTGCCCTGGCGCACCACATTCCCCGTGAGATAGACGAGGCTGGTCGGGCCGGCCGGAATCGTGATGACATCGCCCTCGTCAAGCGTGAGGTCAGAGGTCAGGCCGCCCCCGTCCAGTATCTTCTGCACGTTCACCTCCTCGACGACACCCTTGTTTGCGGCCATTCGCATGACTCGCACACGAGTGAGGTCTGCCTTATCGGTCGTTCCGCCAGAACTCAGGATGACGCTGATCAGCGTGGGAGTCGTGTTCTTCGGAATAACCCAGCGGCCGGGGCGGGAAAACTCGCCCGAAAGGAGAATGAACTGGCCGTTTTCTATGTCCGCGCCTTGTACGCGCTCGATCAAGACCGAGGCGTGATGGAGCTGGGAGCTTTGGAGGGCGCGTTTTACAGCAGCCTCGGCGCCGGGGATGGTCCTGCCGGCCACTGCGATCCGGCCAACCTGCGGCATGATGATGTAGCCGCCGCGGCGCACCTGGTAGCGACCGTTAAACGAAGGATCTTCGTTGACGAAAACCTCCAGCGTCTCGCCGGGAACGACGATTTCGTTGCTCGCCGAGGCTGCGCTTTGCTGACCTTGGGAGGCCTCGTCCATTTCCTTTTCCACCTGCGCGAGCTGGTTTCGCGAGCCGTCCAGGCGCGCCTGCCAGTCTTTGACTTCCTGATTGAGGCGATCCGCCGCTTCGAGATTTCCCGCAGCGGTCTGCACGGAGAGCTGTTTCTGCGCAGCATCCAGTTTCGCCTTTGCGTAGCGCACTTCACCTTCCAGCGTCTGCTTCTTTTCCGTCAAATCCTCCACGTCGCGTGCAGCCGCCTTCACCGCAGTGCTCCTCGCGCCCATGTCCGAATCACCCGTCGAAAGAGGAATGGCCGTTTTCTTGAACGCAATCTTCCCCGGCGCGACGGCGTCTTGCGCGAATGTCGAGTCGGCGGAAGCCACCACTAACGCAAAAAATGCGGCGAGAGATTGGAAGCGGATGGAGCGGAAAATCATCTAAAAGTGTTTATCAGCGGGCGCGGGGGAGCGCGGGGGCGCTGAGGCTGGAAGCGGCCTCATTACTGACTATTCGTGCGGTCGTCAACGCTTGATTGGCGAGACACGCGCGCGACTCACCGAAGTCGCTCAATTAAAATATTTTGTGAGGCTGAAAAAAATCAGGTTCTCGTAGTAGCTGTCGTCGCGAAAATCCGAACCGTGCCGCTGGTACTGATACATCAGACGCGCGAGAAAAGTGTCGGTGATATAATGGCTCGCCTGCGCGAGGCTGGTCCAAGTCTCCGACTGGCCGCCTTCCGAATCGAGGAGGGTATATGTGCCGGTGAGGTTGATGGTCGTTTTCGGCCCGGCGGCGATGGAGAGGTTGAGGCCCGTTCGGTATTCGGTGCGGGAAAATCCGTCGCTTTCCAAGGAATCGATCGAACTCCTGGAAACGAATGCGTTCGCGACGACCTTGGGCCCGAGCACCTGCCGGATATTGTAGCCGATGCCCTCGTGGACCTCGTCGTGAAATCCGCTGAGGGAACGGAAGAAATAGAGGGATTGCTGCGTGTAAGGCCCTGCCTGATGCCGGAGGCCGACTCGCCAGAGCAGGCTGTCCCGCTCGTTTCCAAAGTAGTAACCGGTTTCGGCGTTAAGCTGCAGTTGATCGGTAATCGGCCCATTGAAACCTGCGCGAACCGTCTGGTCGAAACTGTCCTGCAGTTCCGTTCGCAGGGCGTGGTACTGAAGGAATGGCTTGAAGCGCAGATTCTCCCGCTCGGATATGAGGCTGACGCTCGCCTGATCCCGCAGGCCTGGAAGACCCCGGTTGCCTTGGTTGTACCACAGGTTTTCGTGCGCCGCCTGAAAGCGCAGGCGCGTCTTCCCCACGACAAGCCGGTCTGCCTGCGCACTGACGATATTGCTGTAGTAGAGAATATCGGCGTCCCCTCGGCTGTCGCGGTCGCGACTCTCGCTCCGGAACGTCCTATCGTTCGCGCGGAAGCTGTAACGGCCCGCCCGGTCAACACCATCGAATCCGCCGCCCTGAAACAGGACGGCGTCGTCACGGACGTTGTTGGAAAACCGCGCAAATCCAATATGGAAATCGTCGGCAAAAACGACGTTCCAGCCGCCGATCATCGTATTCCACGTGATTTCGGATCGAACTACCGGCTGATTCTCCAAGCCGAACACGTAAGGCGCGTGCACGCCGAATCCGGCGATGCCGACCTCATTCTGCAGGGGCAGATACACAAGGGATCCGGACAGGGCAAGGCGGATGCCTTCCGTCAGCTGGGCAATGATCGCGCCGCTGATCGTGACGATTCCGATCGTGCCGGATTCCCGGTCGGTTTCGCGCAGGTTGATATTGTCGCTCCACAGCACGGCCCCTGAGATCGCATGGAGCTTAAAAAAAACAGGCCCCAGTTTGAGGTCGGCGTCCTGAGGCTCGAAGCCGCGCTGCAACAGCGGGAATGACGCCCGGATCGGCAGTGTAAATGTCGCGCGACCCTCGATGGATTCTGTTCGAGCAGACGGGGTGGCAGAGATCGGATTTAGCGGATCGCTGTACGGGGCTCCGGTGTTCCGAAAGAGCCTGGAGTGGGCGACACCTGGAACCGGTGGGGTCTGATACGCTCCATTCGGGAGCGTGCCGGGGAGGCTTTCGCCCCCGCGGACGGCCGGCCCGCTTGAGCGAAACTCCGGCGGTTCGGCGGATTTTGCCGGAAAAGCCGCGAAAGTGAAGAAAAGGCATGCCGCCAATGAGCCACAGGAAGCGAGTCCGATGTGAACCTTCGTGGCGCCGAGCAATCTTTCTATCAAGGCGTCCGTCCTCCGCTCAATTGCTTGGCGTCGGCCCCGCGCGCTTTTCCGTGGCTCCCCTGCAGGCGGATGAAAAGCAGCTGCGCAAGCTGTTCCCAGCGGCAGGAAAACGGCAGATAAGCCAGCAGGCCCACTAGCGGGACCAGGCAAACTGCGAGAATCCAGAATCTCCGCTGACGCGCGCTGAACGGCTGGCTGTTGATGCTCGCCAAGGTGCATAGCAGCACAACCAACCAGATCCCCGCGAGACAGATCCAGACTTGGCCGTGGAATTTGCCGGCATGAAAGCTGAATCGGCTGAAAATCTCGCTCATTGGTGCTTATGAAGAATAAACATGCGTGTGATTCCTAACCTGCGCTAGGCCGGCGGGGAAATTTTTATTTCACTGAACGAAATGACGTTGGCAATCAAAATCATTATGGAAGTTACCGGACGCATTTGGTTCGTGTCTCAGGCGGTGTAGAGAATTGCTGATTCCGTGGCGCCGGGTTTTCAATCGTCGGCTGCCGTGATCCCATTGCGATTGGCGCGGGATCGCAGCGAGGAAGAAGACCTTGACGTGAGTTCTCGGAGCCGCCCGGAGCGGAACTCAAAACCGGAGGTTGATTGCAGGTCGGATAGGTTCGCGCGGCAAACTCGAATGGTCATGGGAAATCTCTCCTGATCACTTCGCAAAGCCCGCCACGGCAAGCCTGCCCCCTCGCTGTGGCTGGTCTCGCGGAGGCTGCGCGCGGCCGAAAGCGGACCGGGATCTCCGCGGCATGCAGGAAAGGTCGGACCGAGCCCCATCGCTGCGGGGGATATTGCGGCCGAGTTTGCGCTGGCGTCAGGTCGTCCCGCCTTGATCCCGCCGATCTTCCAATCGCGCGCACACCGCATTTGACCGCAGCCAAAATTCATGGGAAAAGCCGTCACGCCAGAATCTGCCGGCCGCATCGGAAAGCGGGGCGTTCCGCAGATTGAATTCACGCCGCGAAAGGGGGGCACGGAAAAGTTGGAAAGATTTTATTGACAGGCCGGGTATCCCTCGCGATTCTCCCACCAAATCACGCATTGGACAGCAGTCCCCCTACACATTCTTCCCTCCAAAATACACAATCCAAAACCATGAAGTCACTCCACCTCCTCCACAAATCCCCGAACCCCGCATTCTTCAATAATCACCTCCGGAAGGGCTTTGCCGCAGTATTCGCGGCGGCGATGGTTCTGGGATTGGGCGCTCAATCCCTGATGGCGCAGGGACCGTATTACCCGCAGGCTGCCGCCGGGACTGGCAGCCCGTTTGAGCCAAATGGCACACCGGTGGTTAATTCCCCGGGTCTTCTTGCGATCGAGGTTAAACTGGCCGCTACCAAGACGCTCATCCTGCCTGCGCCTCTGGGTAAAACTGCGGCGACGGCTGCGGAATATGCGGCTGCCGTTCAGGCGGTTGCGACCGATCTGGCGAATGGTGTTGTTGTCCCTGGGGGGGTTACGCTGGCGAGTCTCGCCGCGGACGTTGCGAAATTCCGCTCGGCTGGTTGGCAGGGTGGGGCGCCGCAGGTTCAGGCTGGTTTGGAGGCGATTGCAGCCGGGGTTATTGCCTCGGGCAGTGGCACAAAGGTGGCGCAACTGACGAGCGCAATCGAGGCGGTTGCTGAGGTGAATCCGGCTGCGTTTGCCGGCCAGGATCTCAAACTTTTCCTCACCAAGGTGGGGGCGGACACAGCCTTGGTGGCGGACGTTAAAACTCTCGTTGCTGCGGCGCTGGTGAAGGCGGTCTCGACGCCAGTCGGAATGTCTGTCGTTGATTCGAACGCTGTTGCGCTGCTCTTCTCGAATGCGGCGCTCGCCGTTCCGGCTGGGCCTTCAAAAAAGGCTTTGGTTGAGGGCATCGCGACGGCCGGTGTCGCGGCCCTCGTTGGCACGCCCGCGCTCAATTCGCCTTCCAATATAGAACTGGCTACAAACGCGCTCGTGAATCCGGCGCTGCTGATCGACCTGAACGACATGATCGTGAAGATCGTTGCCGCTGCGGGAGCTTCCGATGTCACCGCTGGAGCCATCGCTCAGGGTGCGCTCCGCTACGCCGGCTATCGCAATGCGGTTAGTTACGGGGTGATCAAGGTCGCCGTCGGCGCCGGTGCGTATGCGACAGATCTTGTCGATTCCTATGACACCTTTAACACGTCCGGCGCTGGAGCGGCCGCCGGTTTGGTTGGTGGGGGTAAGGATCCTGTCGCTGTGGCGGCTGCCGGTGCTGCCCGCTGGTCAGGGGCGGCTGGGGTGATTGTCAAGGACACGCTTACTGCTGCTGCTCCCGGTGCTGGTGCGACTGCTCAAGCCATCGTTGCCCGGGCCGCTGCCGCGGCGGGAACTACTACGGCCGCGCTTCAGATTGCAACGATCAATGGAGCGGGCTTTGGTGGGGCGGCTCCTGCTGATATCGCGGCTGGTGTCATCACCGGCGGTCCGATTGGCGCGGCGGGTGGGGCTGCGAAAGCGGTTATCCTGGCTGCCGGTCTGACGCCTGCTAACGCTACGGCGATCGGCGGCGCGGCGATCACGGCGGCTACGGCGGTCTCTCTGGCCAATGCCCAGGATGCGTATGCGGACATCGCTTACAATCTCGGCAATGCACTCAAGCTGCCGGGTGCCGTCGGTGATGCCCGCAGTGCCGCTGCTGTCACGGCTATGGTCGGGGCGATTGGCGGTGCAGGTAAATATATTCCAGTCGTCGCAGCGTTGGCCGGCAATCTGAATCAGAATGCCCTCTCCATCAAGAACGCTGGCATTGCTGCCGCACCCGCCTTCACGACTGAGATTACGGACGCCGCAGCTTTGGTCCCGCTTCTCCTGAATCCCTACAACCCGGTGGGAAACTACAACGCCACGCTCGCATCGCTCTCCGTGGCGGGTACCTCTGATCGAAATCTGGCAATCCTCTATGCGGCCAGCCTTGCGAATTCCAGTGACGCCGTCGGCACCCTTGCCGCAGCCATTGCCAAAACAACGGGAACAACTGTATCCGACCTCACCAAGGCTGCGATCAGCGCAAATCGTAATCTTCAGCAGAATCTTTCGCTCGCCGGCGAGGTCGCGTCCTTCACCAAGACCAACGGTGCTGGAACGAACATTCAGGCCTACATCGGCGGCAAGATCCTATCGAATCCGACCCTCGTCAGTGACATCGCTACGGCTAGCACGGTCGTTCTGCCGCAGTTTAGCCACGTAATCGCTCACACGGCGGGCTTCAATGCTCCGCAGCAGGCGTATCTGGCAATTGCCGGGATCATCAATCACACGAAGATCACGAGCACGACCGGCGTCGCCGGAGTTGACAGACTCGCCCTTGGGAACCGTCCTTCGGCGGTCGCTGCGATCAGCGCCGGTGTTACGACCGGCATTCTGGAATCCCGCGACCTCTCCCCGTCGGCGAAGCAATTCGCCCTGCGCGATGCTGTCCGCAGCGTGGTGATTGCCGTGGTCGGTGCCGCATACAATGACACCAGTGTCGGTGCTGGATCATTCCGCCGCAGCAACGGTCTGCCGGCTGGATTCACACTTACCCCTGCCACAGGTGTCGCGGGTGCTGTTACTGGATTCGTCGCTCAGATGGCTCCGGAAATTGGGTCTGCTACGCCATACAATGTCTCGACCGACTTGCAGGTGGCCCTCGCTGCAATCAAGGCGGCCTCTGCGGTCACCCTCCATGTCGAAGAAGCTCAGGCGGCTGCCCAGGCATTCGCATGGGTCACCGGCGGAAGCGTGGTGCAACTTGCCGGCTCCGGCGCAACTGCCGCGATTATTGCGGCATTCGGCGGCACAGCTGCGGTTACGAATGCTGTGAACTTCGGTATCTCCGAGGCTATCGCGGGCACCCCTGGGGCAGGCGCTGGCGGCCTCTCGAACCTCCCGGGCTCGTTCTACCTCCACAACCGTGCGTCGGGAACACCGGTGTCTAATATCTTCAGCCTCTAAGGCCGAACAAAAGAATCAAACTTGCGCCCCTGCGATTCAACTCGCAGGGGCGTTTTGTTTTTCTGATCCACAGTGAACTTGCATTCCGTTTGTTGCAGTGCCAGGGAATGCCGAAGCGCGGTCGCAAGTTCGAGTTGGCCACCCGCGAGCCAACGATTTTTGAATTGAATCTCTATGACATTCATTTCGCCCGCCCGGGCGCGGGCAGGCGACTTGGTTCGACGGATTGATGAAGATCAAATTCTCCCCACGCGCGCACTATTCTTAAAACTGCCAACAAGGTAAGACCTATCTGCGGGAACGCCGGTCGATGCTGTGTCACATCACTTCTGCGAGCCGTCTGGACTCCTCCCGTGCTGGTGGATAGAACATTCAACCGCCTCTCCCGCTCATGCGCTACGCTGCCCTCTCCCTATTCATTCTGGCTCTGGTCGTGATGCAGATCCTCATCGGCGGGGCGGGCTTGGTGTATGGTTTGCCGGCCGATGTCCTTCTTGGTTTGGGTGGCCTTGCACTGATCTTTGTCCGGCGGGATAAGTCATCCAATTTAATGTCGCTCTGGGTGGCCGTAGTGACGCTGTTGATGGCTGGATTCGTCATTGCCCGAACACTCTTTTCCCCAGTGGAGTATCTGGCCCGATGGGACTTGTTCCTGGTGCTGGGAGCGCTGCTGGCTTACTTCATGACGAGCCGCTGGTTCGTGCGCTCGGGTGACCGGCTCTTCATTATCGGCGTGCTCGCTGTCCTCGGGCTAGTTCATGTCGGCATTGGTGCCATCCAGTTTAAGCAGGATGACGATTTCATGCTCATCCCTTGGATGATCCGGTCGGACTGGGACTGGCGGGCAAGCGGCTTTTACATCTACCCGAACCATCTCGCGGGATTGCTCGAAATGCTGTGCTTCATGACCTTGAGCATCGCGTGCTGGGGAAGGGTGCAAAACTGGGTGCGCATCCTCGGTGGATACTGTGCGCTGATGTGCGTCGCGGGGATCGCGCTGACGGGCAGCCGCGGCGGCTACCTCAGCACGCTTTTCGGACTGGTGCTTTTCTGCGGTATCAGCCTCTGGGCCATCCGCAAGGTGCGGCCGGATCGGCAGTGGCCGATGACGCTCGCCGCTCTTTTTGGGGTGGCGCTGCTCGTCGGCGGCGCGCTGTTTTTCATGGCAAAGAGCGCGTCGATCACCACCCGCGTGGAGACCGTTTACGATCCGACAAACATGCGCCTCTTCATGTGGCAGTCGGCGTTGCAGCAGTTCCATCTGAGCCCGCTCATTGGCACGGGCAGCGGGACTTTTCTCTATTACGCGCGCGAATTTCGCTCACCGGAGGTGCAGGCCGACCCGATCTTTGTCCACAATGACTACCTGCATTTGCTGGCGGAGTACGGCGTCATCGGAGCGGCCTTGGGCGCGGCCTTTTTGGTGATTCATCTTTTTGCCGGGTTCGGAGGGCTGCGGAAAATCGTGAACTACAAGCTGAAGCCGGAGTGGAGAAGCTCGAGCAATGAGCTGGCGCTGACGGCGGGGGCGATCTGCGGAGTGGCGGCGCTGCTGGTGCATTCGGTGGTCGATTTCAATTTCCACCTGCCGGCGAATGCGGTGCTCGGCGCGATCCTCTTTGCGATCATGGGCACGCCAAGCGCCGACTTGAAACCCGTCGGTGAAAAGGCCCGGAGCGGCGGCGGATGGCTGGCCTGGGTGGCACCTGCGGTGGCGGTGGCGCTGCTGGCGCTGGCTGTGCCTCTCCTCCCCGGTGAATACTATGCCGAGCTGTCCCGCCGGGCGTTGCGCGATCGAAAGTATGAGGAATCGCGCGCACTCGCGGAGCGCGCTGTGGGCTATGAAAAGAAGAATCCGAACCTGTATTTCTACCTCGCGCAGGCGCGGCATTTTCTGACGCAGAACGAAAGGAATCCGGTCACGCGTGCGGCCCTGTTTGAGCAGGCGGTGGAGGCTTATGAGGAAGGGCTGAAGCTCTTTCCAAAGGACACGCGGCTGCTGCTGAAACTGGGGCAGACTCTCGACGTGGCGGGGCGCTTTGAGGACGCGGACGCCGTTTACCAGAGGGCCATCGCGGGGGATCCCAATTTTGGGAATGTCTATGCCTACTACGGTCTGCATTTCCAATTGATGCGCCGTTTCCAGGATGCGGAGATTCAATTCCGGAAAGCGCGCGAACTGGGTGAGACGGAGATTTCCCTTCCGGCCCTGAACGAGATCGAGCGATTCAGAAACAGTGAACTGGGCCGTCAACTGATGCCCCGGCCCGAGGCGCAGAGTCCGCCGCCAGCCACACCGCCGCCGGCACCATGATGCCCGCGCCATTCGCGCCGCACTGCCTGCGGCGGACGCTTTCCCGATGACGGAATCGCCGCCCGGAATCAGCGATCCCAAGCCGGACCCGGTGGTTTTCAAAATCACCGCCGGCACACTCACCCGCGCGCTGCAGTTCATTCGCCGGCTGCTCGGCTGGCTCACGCTTGCCTATGCCGGCGTGGCCTTCCTGGCGATGATCGCGCTCGAGTGGTGGGGCGAGCACCTGTGGGTGTTCAGCCTGCTGCTGTTTGCGCCGCCGCAGATTCTTCTGCTGCCCCTGGCGATCCTCACTCCGCTGTGCGTGCTCTTTCGTCCCCGGCTCTGCCTCTGGCACCTCGCGTGCGTGGCGGTGTTGGCATTCGGGTACATGACGTTCCGGTGGGCGGGGTCGTCGCCGCCGGACGAGCGGATGATCACCGCGATCACATTCAATGCCGGCGAAAGCAACCGGCCGCAGTTTGCCGCGTTCATCGAGCAGGAAAAGCCGGACTTCATCCTGCTCCAGGACGGCGGCTATCGCGCGCCCGAACTGGCGCGAAAACTCCCCGGCAGCTTCGTCGTGGCGCTTCGTGAGTTCGTGCTCGTGAGCCGGTATCCGATCACCGGCTCCGCGCTGCTGACCGAGCCAAACTGGGGTGGCAACCCTGTGGCCGCGCGCTTCGAGGTGCTGATGAAAGGCCAGCCGCTCGTCCTTTACAGCGTCCACCTGCCCACTCCGCGGCAGGAGCTTTCCCGCTTTCTCGGCGGACGCCGCATCCTCGGCGATCTCGTGGGAAAAAGGCGTCGCGAACCCGGCTTCGGGAACTACGGCGAGTGGCTCGACAAGCGCATCGAACTGGCCCGCGGGCTGGCAAAAGTCTTTGCCGAGGAAAAGCAGCCGCTCATCGTCGGCGGAGATTTCAACATGCCCGATCATGGCGCCATCTATCACCTCTTCGCGGGGAAAATGACCGACGCTCACACGGGCGCGGGCCGCGGCTGGGGGCTCACCTTCCCCGGCAGCACGCGCAATCCGCTCACCGCCTTTGGCCCGTGGCTGCGGCTCGATTACTTCTTCACCGGCCGCGGATGGCGGGCGGTCGAGTGCCGCCCGGAACCCGGCAGCCTGTCGCAGCACAAAGCCGTGTTCGCGCGCTTCGAGCCGGTGCCTGAAAAATGAACACGGACGCACCAGTCGAAACCCGCCCGCCCGTGCCGAAAAAAGGCCGCGCATGGCTGATCGGCTGCATCGTCTTCGTGCTCGCGTTCGACATCGCCTTTTTCTGGCAGCGCACGGGCGGGGCATACCGGAGCGAGTTTGGCGCGCACCCGGACGAGGCCGCGCACTACGTCACCGGACTGTTCCTGCGCGACTCGCTGGTCATGGCCGCGCGCTACGTCGCGGACGGCTGCCAGGGCTCGCCGATCCGTGTGGGGAAAGACTTCGCGGACACCTACTACGCCCATTATCCGAAGGTCAGCCTGGGTGTCTGGCCGCCGTTCTTCTACCTCGTGCAGTCCGCATGGACGCTGCCGCTCCCGCCGTCGCGGACCTCCGTCCTCCTCCTGATGTGCGCGCTGGCGGCGGCGGTCGCCGTGCTCATCTTTCGCGCGCTGCGCGACGAGTATGGCACCTGGCCGGCGGCGCTCGGCGCGGCGCTGCTCCTCTCCCTGCCGCTCTTCCGCGGCTCGTACGGCATGGTCATGGCGGAGACGCTCAGCGCGCTGCTGATGTTCGGCGCGGCGCTCGCGTTTGGCAGCTTCCTCGACCGCGAGAAACGCGGCGACGCCATCCGCTTCGGCATCCTCGCGGCGCTCGCGATCCTCACGAAAGGCACCGGCCTCGCGCTCGCGCTCGCGGCTCCGCTCGCGCTGCTTTTCACGCGCAAGTTTCACCTGCTGAAACGCCCGGCTCTGTGGGTCGGCGTGCTGATCGTCGCGGTCGTCGCGGGTCCGTGGACGTGGGCCACGCGCGATCTCGGCAAGGGCGGGTGGATCGAGCCGGGCCCGTCCTGGCATTTCACCCGCGAGGCCGTGCCGTACTACGCGGCCAAGTTTGGCCTCGGCCTCGGCATCGTGGCGCTGCTGCTTTTCTGCATCGGCGCGATGGTGAAACTGCGCGCGGCTCCGCAAAATCGCGGCCGGTGGGCGGCGGCGGGCGCGCTGATCCTGGCGGTGTTCGTCTTTCAGGCCGTCACGCCGGTCGGGTTGGAGGCGCGGCATCTCATCCCCACGCTGCCTGCGGCGGTGATGTTCGCCATCGCGGGATTGGCGGCGCTCGCCGGGATGGCAAAGCCGCGCAAGGCGATCGCTTCGGGCGTCCTCGGCGTCGGGGTTCTTGCGGCTTCCGTGTGGCCGCTGTCGCAAAAGGGCTTCTCCGGATTCGCGCCGCTGGCGGCGGCGCTCATGGAGGAGGCCGGGCCGGAGGAGGTCACGCTCGTGTCTTCCGATGCGCGCGGGGAGGGGATGTTCATCTCGGAAGTCGCCATGCGCGAGCCGCGGCCTGGCCACGTCATCCAGCGCGCGAGCAAATCGCTCGCGAGCAGCGCGTGGAGCGGCAGCGGATACGCGCCGCTTTTCGCGGATGACGACGCGCTCCTCGCCTTTCTCACGGGCGGAAAAATCCAGTATCTAGTGCTCGACGACGCGCTGCCTGGGGAGAAGCGGCGGGAGCATCACGAGCAGCTCAAGCGTGTCGTCGAGCTGCACCCGGACCGGTTCTGGGTGGCCGCGAGCTCCGAGATTTTCCGCGACGGCGAGCGCCAGTTCACGCCCGCGAAGCTCTACAAGATCCAGCGGAGAAATTGATTTTCGCCCGCGCCGGTTTTGGCGCATCCTCCCCGCCCTCGCTCCATGCCGCCGGCCCCAAAGTTCCAAAAACTCTCGATCCTCGTCGCCGCCTACAACGAGGAGGACAGCCTGCGCGCTGCGATGGCGGCCGTGCTTGCCGCGCCGCTGCCCGGCGGACTCGCTCGCGAGATCGTCATCGTCAATGACGGCTCGAAGGACGGCACATGGCGCATCGCGCAGGAACTGGCCGCCGAGCATCCGGAAATCCGCGCTTTCGAGCAGACGCCGAATCAGGGAAAAGGCGCGGCCCTGCGGCGGGCGATCAAGGAGATGACCGGCGACCTCGCGATTTTTCAGGACGCGGACCTGGAGTACGACCCGCACGATTATCCGCGGATGCTGCGGCCGATTCTCGACGGGCGGGCGGAGGTGGTCTTCGGCAGCCGCTTCGCGGGCGAAGAGCGGCGCGTGCTGTACTTCTGGCACTCGCAGGCGAACAACTTCCTGACGCTGCTCTCGAACATGCTCAATGACACGAACTTCACCGACATGGAGACGTGCTACAAAGCGTTCGTCGGCTCGGCGCTGAAGGCGATCCCGCTGGAGTCGAACCGCTTTGGCATCGAGCCGGAGATCACCGCCAAGGTCGCGCGCAACCGCCTGCGCATGTTTGAGGTGCCGATCAGCTACAACGGGCGGCGCTACGACGAGGGCAAGAAGATCACCTGGCGCGACGGTGCCGCGGCGCTCTGGTTCATTTTCAAATACCGCTTTTCGAGCAACTACTCCGACCCCGGCAAGGTAACGCTCGATGCGATGGAGCAGGCGCCGCAGTTCAACGAGTGGATGTATGAAAGCGTGAAGCCGTGGCTCGGCGCGCGCGTGGCGGAACTCGGCGTGGGCCGCGGGAACCTGAGCAAATACATCCGCCGCCACGGGCATGTGCTGCTCACCGACTACCGGCTCGACTATCTCACCGAGTTGCAGCGCAAGTGGGCCGACCAGCGCGAGCTGAAGATCGGCAAGCTCGATATGACGGCACGCGAGGACTACGGGCAGCTCCGCGATTTCGCGCCGGACAGCGTCGTGTTTCTGAACGTGCTGGAGCACATCGAGGACGACCGCGCCGTGCTGCGAAACCTGATGGACACGGTGCCCGCCGGCTGCCGCGTGGTCGTGCTCGTGCCGTTCAACATGAGGCTCTTCAGCGAATTCGACCGCGCGCTCGGCCACTTTCGCCGCTACGCGAAAGGCGAGCTCGACGGCAAGATGCGCGAGGCGGGCTTCGAGGTGGAGAAGCAGTTTTACTTCAACAAGGTCGGCATCTTCGCGTGGTACGTGGCGAATACGCTGGGCGGGCAGAAGGCGCTGAAACCGTGGCAGCTAAAGCTCTACGGGAAACTCACGCCGGTTTTCCGCGTGCTCGATGCCATCCTGCCGACGAGCGGACTCTCGACCGTGGTGGTGGGCCGCAAGCCCGCGGCGGTGGTGCCGGCGGGCGGCAGCGTGGCGCACGCCATGTCCACTCCATGACCGGACAGCGCACGAGCGCGTGAACATCGGCCGGCATCTGCTCAAGGGCTCGGTGGTGAGCACCGTGGCGCTGGTGGCGCAGGTGGTGATGGCGTTCGTCATCACGCCGCTGCTTGTGCATTCGCTGGGCGAGCGCACGTACGGCATCTGGCTGCTGCTGATGTCGCTGATCGGCTACTACGCGTTTTTCGACTTCGGCATCTCGTCGTCGGTCGCGCGCTTTGTGTCGCATGCAGCGGGGCGGAAGGATGAGGAGGAAATCCATGCGGTCATCAATACGGCGTTCGTCCTGTTCGTCGTGATCGGCGGCGCGGG
>JANOBH010000311.1:0-2261 GCA_031411535.1 Chthoniobacter sp.
TGAACGACTACGACGCCATCTTTTCCCGGCTCGCGCGCGCCGGTTTCACCGGCTGGATCAGCATCGAGGACGGCAACGATCCCGCCGTCGGCATGGAGCATCTGCGGCTCTCCGCCGAGTTCCTCCGCGCGAAAATGAAACAGCACGGCCTGCCGTGAGCCGAGGCGTTTTTTTGACCACGGATTACACGGATTTAACGCGAAGGGTCCGGGCACCGCGTTCCTTCCGAACATCCGTGTAATCCGTGTAATCCGTCGTTAGAAAAGCCCTGCTTTCCCCATGAAAACCATCGTCCAAATCTCCCTCGACGTGACCGACATCGCCGAAGCCCTCGACACCGCGCGCATGGCGCGGCGCGCGGGCGTGGACTGGCTGGAGGCCGGCACGCCGCTCATCATCGCCGAAGGCATGCACGGCGTGCGCGCGCTGCGGGCGGAGTTTCCCGGCGTGCCGATCGTGGCCGATCTGAAGACGATGGACGGCGGCTGGCTGGAGGCGCAGATGATGGCGCAGGCGGGCGCCACGCACGTCGTGGTCATGGAGCGCGCGCATCCCGAGACGATCAAAGTCGTGGTAAAAGCCGGGCGCGATTTCGGCGTGAAAGTGATGGGCGATAATCTCGGCGCGCCCGACATGGTGGCGAGCGCGCGGCGGCTGGAAGACCTCGGCTGCGACTTCGTCATCCACCACATCGGCTACGATGAAAGGCGCGGCATCGTCGCTGCGGGCGGCGTCTGCCCGAGCCCGCTGGATCAACTGCGCGAGGTGGTCGCCGCCGTGAGTGTGCCGGTGCAGGCCGTGGGCGGCCTGTCCGTCGAGCAGGCCGTGCGCACGCCGGAATACGGCGCCCCGCTCGTCGTTCTCGGCGCGCCTTTGACCATCGATGCCGACGCTTTCAAAACCGCCGCTGGCGACCTCGAAAGCAAGCTGCGCCTCATCTGCGAGCGCGTGCATGCGTATGGGGAGAAATTCGAAACTCGAAATCCGAAATCCGAAACAAATTCCGATGATTTGAAATAGGAAAACCGTCGGGCGCGCCTCTCCATTTTCATGCTTTCAATTCGTTCGGGTTTGTTTCGGATTTCGATATTCGGATTTCGAATTTCCCCATCCACAGTGCGCTAACTCCCAACCTCCGTTTCCCATGATCGGCCTCGTCAACTACTCCTCCGAACCCCACTCCGTCGAACTCCGTGAACTCCCCCAGCCGGACATCGGCGAGGAGGATGTGCTCCTCGCCGTCGAAGCCGTCGGCGTCTGCGGCAGCGACCTGCACCAGTACTCGGGCAAGCAAAGCTGGAAGGTCAATTACCCCGTCGTGCTTGGACACGAGTTTGGCGGCGTCATCGCCCAGGCAGGGAAGCGCGTCCGCAAATTTCACGAAGGCGACCGCGTGGTCAGCGAGACGGCCGCGGTGCTCGATCTCGACTCACCCTTCACTCGCGCCGGGCAGTATAACCTCGACCCGAACCGTCTCGGCTTCGGCTACGGCGTGAATGGCGCGATGACCAAATTCGTGCGCGTGCCGGAACGCTGCCTGCACCGCGTGCCGGACGCGCTGCCGTTTGAAAAGGCCGCGCTCACCGAGCCGTGCTGCGTGGCCTACAACGCCGTCTGCATGAACGCCCACATCCGCCCAGGCGACAGCGTCGTGGTCATCGGCCCCGGCCCCATCGGCCTGCTCTGCGCGATGATGGCGCGGCTTTGCGGCGCGTCGCCGCTGATCGTCGTCGGCGTGAAAGCGGACGCGAAACGCCTCGCTGTCGCGCGCACCATCGGCGCCACGCACACCTTCGGCGAGCACGGCGAGGACGTGGCCGCGGCGATCAAGTCGCTCGGCGACGGCTACGGCGTGGATGTGGTCATCGACGCCGCCGGCGTGAGCCCCACGCTCCAGCTCGCGCTCGATGTCGTCCGCCCCGCCGGGCAGATCAGCAAGGTCGGCTGGGGCCGCGAGCCGCTCGGCTTTTCCCTCGATTCGCTCGTGCAGAAAAACATCACGCTGCGCGGCAGCTTTTCGCACAACTGGCCGATGTGGGAGAAAGTCCTCGCCATGCTCGCCAGCGGCCAGATCGACCTCACCCACATCCTCAACCGCACCGCACCGCTCGAAGACTGGAAGAGCTGTTTCGACCAGATGCACAGCGGCGACCTGGTGAAAGCCGTGCTCAAACCGTGAGCGCGAAATCGTGTGCCGGAGTCGGATTCGGAGCCAAGCGCTCCTGCGCGCCCCGCGGATGCAGCGCCGGCGCGCAGGAGCG
>JANOBH010000312.1:0-3518 GCA_031411535.1 Chthoniobacter sp.
GCGGAAACTACCGGGGCTCATACAAATGCCCCAAAGGGGCATCCTGTGACAGCCCAGGGCAACGCCCTGGGTATGGGTTCCCAAAAAATTTCCAAGCCCTGAAGGGGCGTAATCCCATGCCTCAATCACTCGCCCAACTGCTCGCGCACCTGGTCTTCTCTACGAAGAACCGGGAGGCTGTCATCGCCGACGACCTCCGGGATGAGTTGCACGCCTACATTGGCGGCATCGTAGAAAAACAGAAGGGCGCGCTTCTGAAGGCCGGCTCCGTCGCCGATCATATCCATCTGCTGATCGCGCTTCCGCGCACCTTGGCGCCCGCCGATTTGGTGCAGGAGATCAAAACCGGATCATCGAAATGGCTGAAATCAAAGTCGGTTCGCTATGCCCAGTTTCATTGGCAGGGCGGATACGGCATTTTCTCGATCAGCCCCTCCCACCGCCCGGCGCTGGAGAGATACATCGACAACCAAGCAGAACATCATCGGGTGGTGACGTTTCAGGAGGAATACCGCCGGTTGCTCAAGAAATACGGCATCGATCACGACGAACGGTATGTCTGGGATTGAACGTTATTTCGCCCTTTCAGCTCATTTCATGATGGCCGAACTACCCAGGGCGTTGCCCTGGGCTGGCTTGTTGCCGGGCCTTCGGCCCTGAATGCCGCCATTGGCGGCCGAAGACGAGATAAGCGGCGACGGAACGATCCGCTGGATGAACGTGACGCGCTATCTCAAGGACCGGAAGAACAAGCGGGGCCGGCAGATCATCTTCGACGACGAGAAGCTCGATATGGAGGCGGTGTGGAAGGTGCGTGATGGGTTCTTCCCGCCGAATTGAGCGAAGGCGCCTACACTTTCACCGGGTCGAGCTTCCAAATCTCCCTGGCGTATTCCGCGATGGTGCGGTCGCTGGAGAATTTGCCCATGCGGGCGGTGTTGAGGATCGCCATTTTCGCCCAGGCGGGGCGGTCCTGGAAGGCGGCGTCCACTTTCACGTGCGCGTCGCTGTAGGCGCGGAAGTCGGCGAGGCAGAGATACGGGTCGTGGTGGAGGAGCGAGTCGCGGAGGATGTTCAGGCAGCCGGGCTCGTCGGGGGTGAAGTAGTTGCTGCCGACCCAATCGACGCACGCGCGGAGTTCCTCGCCGGCGTCGCGCTGGTGCTATGCACGTCCGCGCTCGTCACCGCGAAGCCCGTGCTGCCCCAGCCGCCCGCGCCCACGGTCGTCGGCACTGCCGCGGTCACGCCGTTGATCCTCACATTGCACGAGTCCGCCAGCGTGCCCGCGTTGATTTCAAAGAGTACGATGTCCGGGCCCGCGCGGTTCACGATCGGCTCGGGAAAGGTGATCGTCATCGCATCGGCCGCGGTGCCCGGATTGATGAGGCCGGTGTCCAGATACCAGTCGCCCGTCAGCGCGCCGCGGCTGTCCGTCGGCGGCGGCTCGGTCCCGCCGCGCACCAGCACCACACCCGCGCCCGCCCCGGCGAATGCCGTCACATTTCCCGGCACCATCCGGTTCCGCCCATAGACGGTGCCGGAGATCGTGACGGTGAGAATCTCCGAACCCGTGACGGTCGCGCCGGAAATCGGGATCGGCGTCTGCGCAAGCGCCGCAGCCCCGCCGGGGACGGCGAGCAGGAGCTTCAGAAGGATGTGGGGGAAACGGAGCACGGAAACATTCCGACAATGCACGCCCGCGATGGCTGCCGCCACGCCCGATTAGCCGCCCGCTGCCGACGCTCAGCGCAACTTATCGAGCACGAATTTCTCCCCGGCCAGCGCGCGCTTCACCGGCGCGCCCCACTCCGGCGTCGGCGCGTAGTCCCAGCCCGTCAGCAGATGCGGCGCGGATTTTGGGTGAAAGGAAAACGCCGCCCAGTGGAGCTTCCGTTTCTGGATCAGGCCGAGCATCGCAGGCACCCACGTCACGGCGTCCTCCTGCCACTCGGGCTTGAGCCATTCCATCTTCTTCGTGTTTGCGCCGACTTCGCCGACGAGCACCGGATGCTTGTCCGCGACCACGAGCACCTTCTCCTGCCAGTCCTTTTTCCACGGATAGATGTGCGTGGAGTAGATGATCCCGTTTCCGCCTTTGTCATCGAGCGCGAAACCCTTCGCGATGCCGGACAAATCGTAGGCGTAGTCGAGCCCGCCCACGAGCACCACATTGCGCGCGCCGGTTCCGCGCACCGCGTCGAGCAGCGCCTGCATCCCGACCGCCTGAAATCCTTTCGCAGCCTTTGCCTTCTCCTCGGCGGTTGTGAAATTGGCCTCGTCTCCCGCCTTCGCCTTTTCTCCCACAAACCCACCATTGCGCCACACTTCCCAGCTCGTGCCGTGCGGCTCGTTGAAAAGGTCGAAGATCACCGCCGGATGATCCTTGTAGCGCGCCGCCGCGTCCTTCCAGAAATCCGCATGCACCTGCTGCGGCGCCTTGAAGCGGTGCAGGTCGAGCAGCAGATACGCCCCGCGGTTCGCGGTGAAAGTGACGAGTTCATCCACGAGCTGCCGGTAGCCCGCGCCGTCGTCCTTCGCGCCGCCGCCGAACCAGTACTCCTCCTTCACCGGCAGCCGGATGATGTTCGCCTTCCACTGCTCGATCGCCACCTGCGTCGCCTTCATCACCTGCTCGCCCTTCACCGACCATTCGAGGCTCACCACGTTCACGCCTTGCAGCCAGACCGGCTTCCCGTCCTTCGTCAGCACCTGGGTGCCCTCGACGTGCAGCTCCTTCGGCCACTTGTCGCGCTGCGGCGCTTCCGCCGGGATCTCCGTCGACTTCCGCTCCGCGTCCGCCACCGCCTTCGCCGCGATCAGCGCCGCCGGGTCGGTCGGCTTCAGCACGATGTCATCGAGATCAAACGTCCCCTTTTGCACCTGAAAAAGCGCCGGCATCAGATCGAGCGTCACCGCGCCATCCGGCACCACGAACGCCATCTTGCGCTCGACCCACCCATCCGTGCTCTTGCGCACATTCGGCGCACCGGGAGCGCCCGCCAGTTTCGTCCCCGCGGCGTCCTTGAAATCCATCATGATGCGCGCGTCGAAGTAAGGCTCCTTGCCCACTTTCAAATCGCTCACCCGCTGCCGCCAGCTCAGCTCCAGCGCCTTCGCCGACTCGGGGAGATTCACCGTGCGGTGAAGCAGAACCGTCTTTCCAGGCTCGTCGGCGTTCAGCCGGAGGAAATGATTTTCCGCTTCCGTTTCCCAGGTCGCGCCCGCGGGATGCCCCCAGTCGTCTGGCCACTGGTCCGCCTTCTTCGCGTCCGTCTCGAAGTCGCCGTTGGAAACAAGCGACCCGCCCTTTTCCAAAGCCGCACCCGCCTTTGCGCGCTTTGCCGCCGCATCCTTTTCCTGCTTCTCGCGCTGCGCAGCGTCTGCGGCCTTCGCCTTCTCCTGAGCAGGCGCGGGATCGGCCGCCTTCAGCACCACATCATCGAGGTCGAAAGTGCCGCTCTCGACCTGAAAAAGCGTCGGCATGAAATCGAGCGTCTTCGCCCCTTCCGGCACGAGGA
>JANOBH010000313.1:0-2405 GCA_031411535.1 Chthoniobacter sp.
CACCCGGGCATCGGGGCGCACGTCGATGATTTCCCGGAAGGCCTCCTCGCCGTCCATGTGCGGCATGGTGAGATCGAGGACCACGAGGGAGAATTCGCCGGGAGCCGCGCTGAATTTTTCGACGCCCGTGCGGCCATTGTCGGCGAGCTGTACGGAAAAACCGAGCGCCTCGAGCATTCGCGCTGTGGTGACGCGCACCGTTTCCTCATCATCGACCACGAGTGCCGTGCCCGATCCGCGCCAACTGGCCTGCGCAGGGGCGGCGGCGAGTGGTACCTCCGCGGGACCCGCGGCACACGGGAGCAGGATCTTGAAGGTCGTCCCCCAGCCCTGCTCGCTGATTACCTTGAGCGCCCCCTTGTGTCCGCGGACGATGCCGATCACGGCTGCGAGACCCAGCCCGCGCCCCGTGAATTTCGTCGTGAAAAAAGGCTCGAAAATCCGCGCCTGCACCTCGGGCGCCATGCCGCCGCCGTTGTCCGCGATTTCGAGGAAGACGTAGTCGCCCTCGGGCAGATCCGGGGCGGAAAAAGTGCCCGCGAGGTAGGCGCGGTCAGCCCGGACGAGGCCGGTGGAGATGCTGATGAAGCCGCTTTTTTCGCCGATCGCCTCGGAGGCGTTGATGACGAGATTCATCACCACCTGGCGGAATTGCGTGGCGTCGCCGAGCACCGCCGGCAGGCTGGCGGCCAGATCGAATTTCAGCACCGCATGCTTGCTGATCGAGACTTGGAGGAGGCGCGTGGTGTCCTTGATGAGCGCATTGAGATCGAGGCGCTCGACGACGAAACGGCCCTTGCCCGAGTAGGCGAGCATCTGCCTGCAAAGGTCGGCCGCGCGCGTGGCGGCAGTCTCGATCTGATCGAGGAGGGGCTGCACGGGGGATGCCGCCGGGAGTTCCATTCGCGCGAGGCTGGCATTGCCCAGCACGCCGGTGAGCAGGTTGTTGAAATCGTGCGCGATGCCACCTGCCAGCACACCCAGGCTTTCGAGCTTCTGCGCCTCCTGGAGTTTGCGATCCAGAGCCTGTCTTTCGACTTCAGCCCTGAGCCGGTTTTCCTCCGCCAGCACGCGTTCGCTGATGTCCTGGACGAGCGAGAGGATCGAGACGCTGCGCCCGTCGGGATCGTGCAGCACGGAATTCTGCCAGGAGCAGTGGACCACGCGGCCGTCCTTGGCGAGGTTTCGGTTGTTTGAGACGCTGCGCTGCGCGCTTCCGTCGGTGAGGACCGAGGCCGCGGCGTTGACCTGTTTCGCGTCGTCCGGATGGACGAATGGAAACTCGCTGAAGTGCCGGCCAACCACTTCCTCCGCGGTCCATCCAAAGATCTTTTCCGCCTGCCCCGCCCAGCGGGTGATGCGGAAATCCGCTCCCCATTCGATGACCGCGAGCGGCGAGTTCTCCACATGATAGACAAGCCTGAGCTGCGCCTCCTTGAGCTGCTCGGTCGCGCGCTTCATCTCTGTGATGTCGCGGGCGATGCCGACCAGACCGATGATGTTTCCGCCTTCACCGCGGAGCGGAAATTTCGACGTTAGAAACCAGCCGGTCTCACCATTCGGTTTCTGAAATGGCTCCTCGCGATTGATGATCGGCTTGCCCGTGTGGATCACCGACATGTCGTCCGCGTGGTAGCGCGCGGCGTGCTCCCTGATGCCGGGAAAATCGAAGACCGTCCGGCCAATGCTTTCCTCGTCGGTGATGCCGAAAATCGCGCGATGGAATTCATTGTGCAGCAGGTAGCGTCCTTCGCGGTCTTTGCAGAAAATGGGATCGGGCACGGCGTCAATGAGTGTGCGGAGGAGAAAGCGCTCGTCGCTCAGCCGTGGTCCGCGGGAGTCCGGGCGGGCCGGCATCGCGGTTGCCGGTGTGGAAGGGGGCGCGGCTTTCCCGGGATCGGCTTCGGCGAGTGCGAGGAGCGTGCCCCAGACATTGCCGGCGTGATCGAGCAGCGGCAGCGCGCTCGCGGCGCACGAGCCCCCGGCTCCGCGCTTGCGGGTATGCGCGAAGCTGCCGCTCCACCGCCCGTCGCGGGCGACCGTGGCCTGGATCGATGGCCAGAGCGTAGCCGCCTCGTCGCGGACGTGGATCAGGGCGGGCGTCCGCCCGAGCACTTCCGAACGGGTCCAGCCAAACATCCGCTCCGCGCCCGCATTCCAGTCCTGGATCGTCCCGTCGGGCGAAGTGACGATCATCGCGTCGAAGATGTGATTAAACACCAGGGCGCGGCGCAGGAGTGCGTCGAGGCGCTCGATGTCTGGATCGGCGTGGGGATTTAGCTCGCTCATGCCTGTGATAGGATTCGTTTGCCACATGCCCGGTGCGCTTGGCGAGCGTGGTGAAACAGGCATTCGCGGGCGCTGACCCCGCCGCCGGACTATTCGCGGATCTGGCCGTTGCCGCG
>JANOBH010000314.1:0-1803 GCA_031411535.1 Chthoniobacter sp.
CGCGCAGACTCAGCCGAGGGACTCGATAAACGGCCTCCATTCCACCGCCATCTGGCGGCACATAATGTCGTAATTCTCCGAGGCGATGGCGGGGTCGTAATCGGGGACGATCCCCGGCTGGAGGACGATTTCCCGGTAGCCCGTCGCCGGGCCGCGGGCCGCCTGCTGCGGAGTGCTGGCTGGGATGGCGAACGCGGCCACCGCCTCCGCGCTCCGGTAGAGCCAGGGCCACTGGCCTGTGGGGCAGATGGCAAACTCGGTGCGCGCGAGTTCCGCAAAATAGGCGGCATCCCATGCCTTGCTCACGCCTGCCCGCGGCACCCACCGGCAGTGATCCAGCCACGGAGCCAGCTCCGCCGCCCTCCACGGATGCGGATGCCCCCGGAATGAGAGCTTTTGGAGCTTCGGCCCGCGCGGGATGCGGCGCAGCATTTCGCGCGAAAAGAACGGCCCACGGATCTCGAAGCCGCGAAAGCGGCAGGCCATGTACGGGGACCGGTCGTGGAGGGTCTCAAATGCCTCCGGGGCACAGAGTCGCTCCGCGAGCCGCACGGCACAGCCGGGGAACTCGCACACGAGTGACTCGGCCTGCGGGCACCGCAGCACCGTGAGGTCCAGATGATCGGACAACTGGAGGACGAAACGGAAGTTCTGGATCTTGTCCCAGCGCACTTCGAGTTCGACGGCGGGCCGTTTCATCCGTCAGCAGGCGGCCTCCCAAATCCGGCGGGTGACGGGATCGAGGATGGGAAAGGGCAGGGCGCGCATCATGGGACGGAGATCCTTCACGGTGCCGCGGCAGCCATGTGTCAGCCACCAGCGGCGGCCCTCCTCATGGTTCCGGCAGGAGGCCGGTTCCAGCCCGAGATAGGCAAACCAGTCCTCCCATTTGCCGGGTTTGTCCTGCCTGACGCCTTCCGGCAGGCAGAGCGCCCAGGGCCGCCCGTAAGCCTGCGCGATGATCGCCCCATGAAGGCTGCCGGTGAGCACAAACTCGGCGTCCACGATTGACTGAATGCGGGCGGAACGCTCCGCGCGGGTCACGCCAAAATCGACGAGCCGGGAAGCTCCCGCCGAGGCAATGGCGAAAGCCGAAAACGCCGTCCGCCTGTTGAAATGGGGAATGAAGATCACCCCGGTATCGCTTTGTCGCGAGAGGGGGGAAAGGACGGGCAGCAGCAGTGCGGGATCGCCGGTCGGCGTCGCCTCCGGCAAGCCGAGGCGTCGAACGGTGAGCGGCCCACGGACGGCGTGGAGGGTGCAGTCATCCAGGTGGGTTCGGCCAAAGCGCGGATCGCCCCAATCGCCACTGCCCCAAATTGACTTTTTCATTTTCACGCGTTCACACCACGCCGAATCGAGGATGGAGCCAACCGCAAAGAGACATGTTTCAAATTCCTCCAGACGATTATTCTTCGCCGCACTTTCAAAACTAAGAAACGCATACCCGAATGCCTCGATGAACACTTCGGTAAGATGGTCGCCGAGGTTCAAGACCGGCCGGTCGAACGTCCAATAGATCGCCAGCATTGAGGGCCGGGCCGTGGTGCCAATGGATAACCCGTCCGGGCGTTTCACTTCGGCTCTGCGGCGGGTTTTGGCGCGGCCTTCACGTCGGTTTTCGGCGGCGGCAGCTTCGGCTCGATCTTCGCGCCGCCGGTCACCTGCTCCCAGGTGAAGGCGCGCTTTTCCACGAGGCCGATGCCGGTTTTCCAAATCTCCAGCGTGACCGCGGGCGGCGTGGCGGCGGTGTCGATGTCGTAGATGCAGAAGAAGCGGCCGTCGTCGTGGTAGGCGAACATC
>JANOBH010000315.1:0-3166 GCA_031411535.1 Chthoniobacter sp.
AGCCAAGCGCTCCTGCGCGCCGGGCCCGGCGCTCCAGCGCCACACCCGCTGGTGGAAGAATGAACCCGCGACTTTTTCACAGCCTCTTCGGTTCAGCCGGGCGGAGATGACGCGACTGGCGGCGCGGGGCGCTGGCGCGAGTGGAGGCGCGCGACGGTGCCGGCGGAGTGGGGAGAAAGGGGAGCGCCTCGCGGCGGCCGGGGCGGGTCCAGTCGGCGGTGAGCGCGGCGCCGACGCGCGGCTTTTCGATCCCGCGCTGCGCGATGAGGTAGTCGAAAAGGCTCTCGGCGAGCGTGGCGAGCGCAATGCCGTGGCGGCGTCCGAGCTTGGGATAAAGCCAGTCGGTGAAGGCGAGGAAGCTGGCGAATGGCGAGGCGCCGCCGTCCCAAAGGAGCGGCAGCGTCTCGCGGAAGTGGCCGCTGTTTCCCAGCAAATCCCAGAAGCGCGCGAAGGCGCGCAGGCGCTGCATCTGCGGGAAGTCGATGAGGCGTGTGCGGAGGATTTCGTACGGCGGCGCGGGGCTGTAGATCATGCCCCACTCGGCGTCGTGGCGGACGATGGGCGTGCCGCGCAGGCGCTTGAGGATGCCGACCTGGATCTCCTGCGGACGCAGCGCGACGAGCCGGTCAAAGCCGCGGCCGAAGCTCTCCACATCCTCGCCGGGCAGGCCGACGATGAGATCCGCGTGGACGTGGACGCCGGTGGAGTCGCGCAGGTAGCGCATATTGTCTTCGAGCCGGTCGAGGTTCTGGCGACGGCTGATGTTCTTCGAAGTCGCGTCGTCGAAGGTCTGGATGCCGACCTCGAACTGGAGCGCGCCGGGCGGGAACTTCGCGATGATTTCGCGCAGCGCATCGGGAAGGCGATCTGGGACCATCTCGAAATGTACGAAGAGCCCGTCGCGCCAGCGGTCGAGGAAGAACTGGAGGATGGCGCGGCTGGTGGGCAGGTGCAGGTTGAAGGTGCGATCGACGAACTTGAACTGCCGCGCGCCGCGCGCGAGCAGGCTGTCGAGTGCGGCGAGAAAGGAATCGAGCGGCACCGCGCGCACCGGGATGTCCAGCGAGGAGAGGCAGAACTCGCAGGTGAACGGGCAGCCGCGCGATGCCTCGACGTAGAGCACGCGATGGGAGATGTCGGCGTCGGTGTAGAGTTCGTAAGGCAACGCGAGCCGGTCGAAGGTGGGCAGCTCGGCGGCGATAACCTTGGGAAACGCGGATGTCGGAAGTGGGAAGTCGGAACGTTGGAAAGCCGCGTCTGTTCCCACTTCCGCATTCCCACTTCCGCCTCCGAGCAGCGCGCGGCAGACTTCGCCGAACTTTAGGTCGGCCTCGCCGGTGATGACGTGGTCTGCGAGCGCGACGATCTCCTGCCCGTCGGTCTCGTAGCTCACTTCTGGGCCGCCGAGGATGACGATGAGTTCGGGGCGCAGGCGCTTGAGCAGCGCGACGACTTCGGTGGTCTGGGTGACGTTCCAAATATAAACGCCGAGCCCGACGATGCGCGGCCCGGTGGCGAGGATGGCCTCCACGATGTCGAGCGGGCGCTGATTGATGTCGAACTCGAGCAGCGCGGCGCGCGGCTGGAGGTCACCGAGATTCGCGAGCAGATAGCGCAGGCCGAACGCGCTGTGAATGTAGCGCGCGTTGAGCGTGGCGAGGACGATGTCGGACATCGCCGACACTGTGCGCGCAAAGCGGCGCGAGGGAAAGCGCGCGGGTGCGCGCGCACTTTCACCACGGAGTGAAGCGCAGGCCGAAGAGTGCGAGGACGCTGAGGACGAGGGCGGCGACCGCGGGCGGGAAGAAGGGATCGTAGTGGTCGGCGACCTGCGGCTTCCTTTCGAGGACGATGACTTTTTTCATCTCGTCGATGCGCTGGAAGACGGCCGCGAGTGCTTCGGGCGTGGCGGCATTGAAGACTTCGCCACCGGTCGAACGCACGATGCCGACGAGCGCCGGTTCGATCGCTTCGTTCGTGAGCATGATGCCGAAGACCGTGATGTTTTGCGCCTGCATGGCGGCGATTATCGGTGCGTCGAGCGGCGGCTTGATGTCGCTGCTTTCGCCGTCGGTCATCAGGATGATCATGCGGTCGCCGGTGGGGCGCTCGGCGAGGAGATCGGCGGCGCCGTAGAGTGCCTTGCCGATGAAGGTGATGCCCCAGAGGTCGTCGGGAAGGCCGTGGCGGCCCATCGAGGGCGGGTCGAGCTTCGGGTTGTTCGGCACGATGAACGGGCGGGCGAGCGCGAAGGACTGCGTATCGAGCGTGAGCGGCAGCCAGTGGATGAAATGGCGGGAGAAGATTGTGAGTCCGAACGCGTCGCCCTTCCGGTAGTTGGTGAACTGCAGGATGGCATCCATCGCGGAGTCGAAGCGCGTGTGGCGACCCTCCGCCTGGGAGCCGTGGTTCTCCGCCATGCTGCCGGAGGTATCGAGCACGATCTGGACGTTGTTCAGTTGCCGCTCGATCTCCGGCGGCGTGAATGTGACGGGGTGCGCGAGGAAGAGGATGGCGAGCGCGAGCAGCGCGGCGGGCAGGCAGTTCGCGCACAGCACGAGGAAGCGCAGGACAAGCCCGCGCCGCTGCGGGCCGTGGTCAAAAGGGAGAGCGATCGGCTGTCCCCGGCGCACCCATTCCCAGAAGGCGAGGACCACAGGGAGCGCGAGCAGGGCGAGCCATTGCGGGTGGAGAAAAATCATGTCGCTGGCTCCGGTGCCGGTTTCTCGATCGTGTAGGGCGCGAGCGCGGCGGCGATCTCCTCGGGTTGCACTGGCGACGCACGACGGTGCAGCCAGTCCTGCAACTGCCGCATCGGCTCGCCCGTCTTTTCATTGCGCCGGATGGCGTCGAGAGCGGTGCTCATGGGCACGCCGGCGAGCGCGAGTTCTTCGCGCCAGCGGCGGAGGAGGAGCATCTCCATCTTCGCCTTCGCCGCGGCGTCGAGCGTGCCGGTTTCGAGCTGGGCGAGAAACGCGCGCAGCATCTCGGCGAGCGTCGGTTCGGGTGGCGCGGCTTCGGCTGGCGGCGGCGTTTTCGAACGACCGTAAAAGATGATCAGGAGCAGCCAGACGATCCAAAACACCGCCAGCCCGGCGAGCGTGGCGTAGTAGTGCCCGCCCACGTCCACGCTGATCTCCTCGGTCTCCTGAATCCGCGCGTCGAG
>JANOBH010000316.1:0-4454 GCA_031411535.1 Chthoniobacter sp.
GCATGCAGAGCTGTACGCCGTCGAGACGCCGCTCGGCGGTTTCCGCTGGCACGGCGATCAAAGGTCGTGCCTCCACCGCGAGACCTACGAGCGCGAGGCGCTGGAGGTTTTGCGCGCCGCGGGTGGAAAGGTGCCCGGTCGTCTGCGCTCGGCCCTCCGCTCGGCGGCGGCCCGGCATCTGCCGGAAAGGCTCCAACCGCTGGCCCACCGGTCCGGACTTCTGCATGAAACCAAGGTCCTCACGTTTCTCGGCGCCGGGGAGGGATGGAAAATCGCGCCGCTGCTTCGTTGAGCGCGTGCCGTGCAGCTTTGCCATCGTGTCATTAAAAACTCCACCATCAGTCACGACAGCCGCCGGCTCTGCTGAGGACGTCCTCTTTGCCTTCCGTGGCGGGCGCGAGGAGCTCGCACCACGCATCGCCGACGGGCTGGCGCCCGACGAGTTTCTCTACGGCCTGCCCGAGGTGCGCACGGCGTTTCCCGGCACGGCATTCATCGAGTCGGATTTTCGCGGCATGTTCGTCAGACGTTTGTTCAAGCCGTTTGAAATGCTCACCGCGCGGCTCGGGTTCGGGCTCTTTTTCAGCACGATCTTCCTGAACCGCCGCACGGTCGCGAGGGCGCGCGTCATCGTGGCCACCACCGACGGACTCGGCGTCCCGTTTCTCATTTTGAAAAGGCTCGGTCTGCTTCGCGCGGAGGTCGTGATGGTCTCGCAGGGGCTGCACAGCATCGAGGCGGAGCGCGCGCATCTGCCGTGGGTGGGCTGGCTGCATGGCTTTCTCGGCAGGTGCATCGAGCGGGCGGCGGCGCTCATCGCGCTCGGCGACGGCGACGCCGTGGCGATCCGGCGCAGCTTCGCGGACCGCCGCCTGCCGGAGATCGTCACGATCCAGTTCGGCATCGACCACGCATTCTGGCAGCCGGGCGAAGGGGCAGACGGCGGCTTTGTCCTCAGCGTCGGGAGCGACCAGTTGCGCGACTACCCGACCCTGATCTCGGCCATCGGCGAAATCCCGTTGCGGCTCGTGACGCGGCTTCCGCTCCCACCGGAGGTCGCCCGCCCGACGATCCAGGTCCTCAGCAAGCTCGAATGGCCGGAGCTGCGCGACCTCTACCGGCAGGCGCGCTTCGTCGTGACGCCCGTGCGCGACCAACCGCGCGACTCCGGCCACAGCGCCACTCTCCAGGCGATGGCCTGCGGGAAAGCGGTCATCCTCTCCGACACCGAGGGGCTCTGGGACCGCGCGAACATGCGGCACGGCGAGACGTGCTACCTCGTGGAGCCCGGCAATCCGGAGGCGATGCGCGCCGCGATCACGCATCTCTGGGCGCACCCGGAGGAGGCGGCGCGCATCGGCGCCAATGCCCGCCGGCTTGTTGTGGAGAAGTATTCGAGCGCCGGTTTCGGCACGCGCCTGGCCGAGGTCGTGCGGAGCGTAATGTGCGGACGCGGCGATTCCTGAGCAGATGAACCGAATTCAAAGAAGACGTGTCATCCTGAGCGGAGCGCCGCTTTGGGCGCGGAGTCGAAGGACCCCGGCATTTACGGGCGATGTCGCACGGAATCGCCAGGGTCCTTCGACTGCGCTGCGCCCGCCTTTCCGCCTCCGCTCCGCTCAGGATGACAGCGCGGTTTGAGTATCGGTAAACGCTTTGAAACCCATGAAAACTCTCATCATTGGCGGCGGTGGATTCATCGGCTCGGCGACAGCGGAGGCGCTGTGCGCGGGCGGGCATGACGTCACGATCGCCGACATTTTCGACCCGCAGATTCACGGGGCCGAATACCGGAGCACGACCGCGTTTCAGCGCCTGGAGTCCATCGCGCAGATCCACGTCGCGGATGTCCGCGACCGCGCCGCCATCGGGCGCCTGATGCCGGAAACCGAAGCGGTGTATTTCTTCGCCGCGGGCACAGGCACGGGGCAGTCCATGTATCAGATCCAGCGCTACTGCGATGTGAACGTCATGGGAGCCGCAGTGTTCGCGGAACTGCTCCCGCTGCACCGCGAGCATCTCCGCAAGATCGTGGTCAGCTCGAGTCGCGCGGTGTACGGCGAAGGCGCCTACCGCTGCGCGGAGCACGGTCGCGTCTTTCCCCCGGCGCGCCCGGCGGAATCCATGCGCGCGGGAGTGTGGGAGCCGCGCTGCCCGGTTTGCGCGGGCGATGTCGCTCCGCTGGATTCGCTGGAAAGCGACGGGCCTTTTCCCACCTCGATCTACGGCACCACCAAGCTGGCGCAGGAGCAGATCCTCCTCCAGACGTGCGCGAGCCTCGGCATCCCGCTCGTGGCCTTCCGCTACCAGAATGTCTATGGCCCCGGCCAGGCGCTGCGAAATCCCTACACCGGCATCCTCGCGATCTTCACGCAACTCCTCATCCGCGGCGACGAGGTGAATGTCTTCGAGGACGGCCTCGCGACGCGCGACTTTGTCCACATCGCCGACATCGTGCGTTGCAATGTGCGTGCGCTGGATCTGGATTCCGTGCCGCCGCGCGTGCTGAACATCGGCTCGGGTGTCCGCACCACGCTGCTCGAAGTCGTGCATGCGCTCGCCGCTGCGCTTGGCGTCGAGGCGCGCTTCCGCGTCTCCGGCGATTTCCGCGCGGGAGACATCCGGCACGCGTGCGCCGATCTCACGGCGCTCACCGCGCAGCTTGGTATGCAGGAGTTCATCCCGCTCGCCGAGGGCGTGCGCGGGCTCACCGAGTGGGTGCGGGAGCAAAGCGGCGGCGGCCTCGCGGGCGACGCCTACCGCCAGTCGCTCGATGAAATGCGCCGCGCCGGCCTGCTCGGCGGGCGAAGCTGACCGGTCGCCATGCTCTGCATCCTCGTCTCCGTCTATCATCCCTACCGCTGGGTCGCCGAATCGACCGCGCGGCTTCTGGACGAGTTCTGGCCGGGGCATCCGCCGCTCTTTTTCTGCGGCCTCACGACGGAGGAGGCCGGCGCGCTGCCGCATGTGCCGTGTCCCGATCCCGCGCTGCCGCGGAGCTGGGCGGGTTTTGTGAAAGACGCGTGCGCCCAGTTGCGCGCGCGCGGTTTCGACAGTTGCTACTTTCTCCTTGAGGACCAGCCGCCGCTCGCGCCGTGCGATCACCGGCACCTGACCGGGACGATTCCCGCGGTCTTGAAAAAACTCGGCGGCGTCTATTGCGGCCTCATGGGCTGGGACAACCGCCGCTTCACCACGCGCGCCCCCGTGCTGCCGGCTGCCGATTTGAGCCTCATGCACCTCTCCGTGCCGAACGCTCCGCGCTTCCACCTGCATCCGTCCTGGTGGCGTCTCGATGCACTCGGGCGCTGCGCGGAGATCGTGCTGCGCACGCCGAAGCACACGCCGTGGGCTTTCGAGAAGACGTGCGAGAAAGCGGACGCCGATCTGCCGGCGGAATGGAAATCCGGCTGCTACCAGATTTCCGCCGAGGCGCTGATGCAGCCTTCCCCGGGCCGGAAGCTCGCCCGCCGCGCCGAGCGCTTTCTGTATCACCGCCTGATGGCGCTGGCGCCGCTCGCGCAGCGCCTCGGTTTCGGGCTGAAATACTGGGACGGCTTGGGCTTCGACGATTTCTTTTACGACGGGCCGTATCCCATGTTTTATGCGGGCGTGATGTCGCGCGGCCGGCTGAATCCCTTCCTCCGTCGCTGGGTGAAACGGCAGCGGCACCCGCATCCGCTCCTCGCCGAGTTGATCGCCGCATCGGATGCGGTGGCGCCATGATTTTTGGAGAACCGCAGATGACGGGATTTTGGAAGGAGGCTTCGAGACAAACGCGTGTCATCCTGAGCGGAGCGGAGGAGGAAAGGCGGGCGCAGCGCAGTCGAAGGACCCCGGCGTTCACATGCGGTGTCGCACGGAAGCGCCGGGGTCTTTCGACTCCGTTCCGTCCCGCCTTCGCCCACGACGGAACTCCGCTCAGGATGACACGCGGTTTGAGTAATTTTTCCAACGCGGAGGCGCAGAAACGGCGAAGAATCAAAGGAGTTGTCGCAGCAAATCACAATTTCAGTGTGTCCGAAAAAACTCTGCGATCTCCGCGCCTCTGCGTTGAAAATCCGACGCCTCCCACCAATGCTCCCGCCGAAACCCATGCCGCCCTCTGATCCCAACTCCCGCCGTCCGCCCGGAGGAATCCTGCGATGATCGGCCAGCTCATCTGGCAGTTCATCAAGTGGCACAAGATCATCGGCGACAAGGTGGCCACCCGGCTTTTCGACCGCCCGCTGCCGCCGCCCACCGCGCGCGAGCGCGAACTCGAGGCCGAGCTGCGCGCCACGCTCGCAGCCGATTCCGGCGGAGCGCCGCTGCCGACCTGGCAGAAGTTCCGCGACCAGATGCGGCGCGATCTCGACGCCCACGATCCGCGCACCTTCCTCCGCTGGCCAATCATCCAGCACGCCATGTGTCTCACGAATTCCGGCATCGTCGTGCCCGAGTATTTCGGGCTC
>JANOBH010000317.1:0-7847 GCA_031411535.1 Chthoniobacter sp.
GTTTCATTTTCGCGCGGAGGAACTCGGCGGAGAGCCGCAGATGCTCCATGCCGACGGCGGGATCGTTGCCGTCCTCGATGCTGATCCAGCCGGTGAAACCGGCGCGCGCGAGCCGGGAAAAGATGGCGTCGTAGTCGTTCAGCCCCCGCCCGATGACGCCGTGCTTTAGGATGCTCGCGTAGCCCTGATGCGCGCCGAGCGTTTGCAAATCGGCAAGCGTGCCGCCCTCGAAATACCGGTCGCTCGCATGCATCGAGACGACGCGATCGAGCACGTCGTCGAGGAGCGCCAGCGGGTCGTCGCCGGCGACGATGGCGTTCGACGGATCGTAGTTCACGCCGAACCAGGGGCTGCGCGGGATGGCGGCGAGGAGCTGGAGGAAAACTTCGCGCTTCTGCGCAAACTCGGGGAAGTCCCAGTAGCCGTCCTTGTAGTGGTTTTCGAGGATGAGCGTGACGCCGGATTTCTCCGCGTGGGGCAGCAGTTCCGCGATGCAATCCGCCGCCATCTTCACGCCGTCCCCGATCGAGACCTCGGGCCGCCGCTGCCCGCTAAGCACGCGGCAAAGCCGGCCGCCGAGCTGCGCGGTCACCTCGATCACGCGCTTTTCACTTTCCACTTCGCGCGCCCGCGCCGCCGCATCCGGCTGCGTGAAATCGGGCGAGTAGCACATCATCGGCATCGCCAGCCCGCGTGCCTCGATCAACCCGCGGACTCGCGCGATCTCCCCGTCTTCGCGCGGCGTGAAGCCCCAGTAAAACTCCAGCCCATCGACATCCAGTTCCGCCGCCGCGCGATCGATCCAGTCCTCCACCCGCATGGTTTTCTCCACGCACAGGGCGTCGAGCCAGCATTTCGGGAAAGCAGCGAGCGGCATACGCGGGCGGCAGGCGGCGCCTACTGCTGAATGATTTCGCGAACGTAGATATTCACCTGCCCGTCCGCGCCGCGCCGGATGTCGCGGATCTCGAAGGGACGCGCCGCATCGCGGACGAAGACGGAGCTTTCCACCGGGGGGATCGCCCCCGCGGGATACTCCACAATGATGCGCGCCGCGCCCGCGACTGCATCGCCCTTGAATGACGAGTCGCGGAGCACCGCGCGATTGTCTGTCGAGGCCGTCACACGGAAATCGCCACGCAGGTAGAGGCGTTCTCCGAGTTCCCCGCGTTCGGCGAGGTCACCCGCCTCGGCTGGCGAGACGAGTCGCGCCTGCGGAGCTTTGCCCGGTGGATAGGTCCGCCAGGAGCCGCCGCTGGTCGGCATGTTCGGGTCGCGCTTTGCCTCGACGGTCGGATTGAAAGGCTGGAGCGGCACGCCCGACGGCGAGACTTTCAGCGGAGGCGTCGCATCCATCGGAATCGGCGTCGCGGCGATCCGGGGAGGCGGCGTGTTCAGCATCGCGACCGCAATCCGAGGCGTCGCCGCGGGCGTCGCGACGGCGATGCGGGGGGTGCTCTTCCCCGCGATCGGAATGGGCGTTGCGACCCGCACTGCGGGCATCGTGCCGGTCTCCGGCACCACGCTGCCCGGCTGCACCGTATCGACGCGGACCAGCTCCGGGGAGGGTGGCGCGTCGCTGTTGTCCGCGTCCGGCCCGACGTTCGCGAGCTTGTGGGTCCGGCGGTATTCCGCAAATTTTTTCATGCCCGCGTCGAACACCTGTTTTTTGATCAGCGGCAGGCCGGGATCCATGTTCAGCTCCGCCGGGGGCTCGAGGCTGAACGTGCCGACACCCTGCTTCAGCGCATACGTGCCGTAGAGCAGCGGCACGATGGTGAACTGCATGTGCCCGTCCGCCATGCGCTCGACGTGGAGAAGCGCCGAAAGGTCGTTCGTCTTCTCGATCTTCATGTCCAGGCCGGTCTTCAGCATCGTCCGCAGCGCCGGCACGTAGCGCGGCGAGGCCGAGTAAACGTGCTCGATCACGACCTGCGGAAACTCCGCGGCCTGCGCCAGCGCCACGATGCCGCTGGGAAAAAGGTCGGACTTTTTCAACTCATACGTGTCGAGGATGAGGAAGCGCCCGGTCACGTAGGTGATGAGCTTTTTCGTCTCACGGTAGTTCTTGATGTAGGCGCGCATGAGCAGCGCGTTTTCCTCCTCCAGCTCCAGCCGCGTCATCCGGCCGTAGCGGTCAAAGAGCCGCTGCGCCGAAAGGAATTCGCCCTGCGGCGCCGCCGTGACCTCAAAGCGCCGCGGCGCCTCGATCTTCCCGATTTTTTTCAAAAAGCGGTAGGAACCCGGCCTCTCCGGATGCCCGAAAATGTAAAAGCTCCCCAGCCAGCACGAGAACGCCAGACCGATGAGGAGGAGGATGAAAACCGTCCACAGAAAGAGATTGTCGCGGCCCTTGGGTTCGTCGCCGTCGTCGTAGCCGTAGATGTCGTCAGCCATTTGGGGAAAGCCGGAAGCGCGGGCGCGCTCCTCGGAAAATCAATGTTGGTGCGGGCCGGCCTCGCTGTCGGCGGGCTCAAAGGATGTGCCGCAGCCGCAGCTCCGCGCCGCGTTCGGGTTCTTGATGCGGAAACCCGAGCCGGCGAGGTCATCCGCGTAGTCGATGGTCGAGCCCGTGAGAAAGGCCGCGCTTTCCGCGTCGATGATCACCTTCAACCCGCCGCGCTCCACGATCTCGTCGCCGCCCTTCGCATGGCCGAGCCCCATCCCGTACTGCATGCCCGCGCAGCCGCCATTCTCGACAAAAATGCGGAGCCCCTGGGTCTTGTCATCCTGCTCGCGGACGAGCGTATCGAGCTGCGCAAAGGCGGCGTCTGTGACGTGGATCATGGCTGGAAAGTAAGTCGCCCGGTGAACGGTGCCAAGTGGCAAGTGGCAGGTGAATCCCCTGCGAGGTCGCCGCGCCTCTTTTAACGCAGAGACGCAGAGGTCGCAGAGATTTTCAGAACCACGCTCACTCCCAATATTCTCTGCGTCCTCTGCGTCTTTGCGTCGCAGCGTTAAGAAAACAACTCCCACGACAAACATCGCAGTTCCCGCACGGCGCACACTTGTCACCCGTCACCCGCCGCCTGACACTCCCCGCCCATGTCCCGCATCGCCCTGCTTTCCGAAGAAGTCGCCAGCCAGGTGGCGGCGGGCGAAGTCGTGGAGCGGCCGGCCAGCGTGGTGAAGGAGTTGGTGGAAAACTCCATCGACGCCGGCGCCACGCGCATCGAGGTCATGGTCCGGCGCGGCGGCATCTCCTCCATCCGCGTGGTGGACAATGGCAGCGGGATGGACCGCGACGACGCGCTGCTCTGCCTGGAGCGGCACGCCACGAGCAAAATCCGCACGGGCCACGACCTCGCGGCGATCCACACCCTCGGCTTTCGCGGCGAGGCGCTGCCGAGCATCGCGAGCGTCTCGCGCTTCCGCCTCGCCACACGCGAGCGCGACGCGCTGGCCGGCACCGAGGTGCTCGTCAATGCCGGCAAGATCGAAACCGTCCGCGACAGCGGCGACGCGCCGGGCACGCAGATCGAGGTACGCTCGCTTTTCTACAATCTCCCCGCGCGGCGGAAATTCCTGCGCACGGAAAACACCGAGTCCAGCCACGTCGAGCACCAGCTCCACCTCCAGGCGATCGGGCATCCGCAGATCGGCTTCGTCTATGTGAATGACGAGCGCGTGGTCTGGCAGCTCCCGCCCGCGGCGCATCTCCGGGAGCGCGTCCGCGACCTGTGCGGGGCCGCGCTCGCGGCGGAGCTGCTGGAGGTGCCGGAGTTCGCCACGGATGCGATCTCCATCCGCGGGCTGATCGGCAAAGCCGGCATGAGCCGCTCCTCCCGCGCGCAGCAGCTCGTCTTCCTGAACGGGCGCGCGGTGGAAAACAGCACGATCAATTTCGCCCTCCGCGAGGGCTACCACACCGCGCTGATGAAAGGGCAGCACCCGGTCACCTTCCTCTTCATCGAGATGGATCCCGCGGAGGTGGATGTGAACGTGCATCCGGCCAAGCGCGAGGTGCGTTTCCGCAACGCCGCGTGGGTGCGCGAGGCCGTGGTGGAGGCCGTGCGGGTGGCGCTGGAAAGTGATCGCGCGAGCTGGTCACGGACGTTTTCCGCGCAGCCGGAGAACGCCCAACGCTCAACGCTCAACGCCCGACGCTCAATGACGGACGACGAAACGCTCCCGCTCATTCCGCCGAGCGAGCAAATCGCGCTGCGCAAGGACTGGAGCGCGCTGCCCCTGCAGCCGGAGCCTCGCGGGGCCGAAAATCGAACGTCGAACTCCGAACTCCGAACTCCGAACGAGCCTGCGCCCGCAGAGCCCGCGCCACTCAACACTCAACCCTCGGCACTCAACCCTTCCCGCGACTTCAAAATCCTCGGCGTGCTCGGCAAGCTCTACGTCCTCATGGAAAACGCCGGCGGCCTCGTCCTCGTGGACCAGCACGCCGCGCACGAGCGCATCCTTTTTGAGGAAATGAAGCGGCGCATGGAGCAGCAGGGCGTGCCCGGCCAGCGCCTGCTCCTGCCGCTCACGCTGGAGGTCGGCCCGCGCGATGGCGACTGGCTGGGCCGCAATCTCGACGTGCTCCAGCGCGCGGGCATCGGGCTGGAGCCGTTCGGCGCGGGCACTTTCAAGATCGACAGCCTCCCGACCTTTCTCCGCGCGACCGAGCCCACGCAGCTCCTCCGCGACATCATCGACGACCTCCGCGAAACCAGCGCGCAGACCTCCAAGCTGCGGCTCGGCGAAGACATGATCGCCAAGACCGTCTGCCGCCACGCCGTGAAAGCGAACGACTACCTGCGCGAACCCGAGCTCGTCCGCCTCATCCAGGATCTCCTCGCCTGCGAGCTGCCATACTGCTGCCCCCACGGCCGCCCGACGATGATCCAGATGAGCTACGCCGAGCTGGAAAAAAAATTCGGCCGCAAAGCGTGAACATTCCGCAATGACCCTCCCCTCACTGCTGACCATCGCCGTCGTCGCTGCGGAGGCGGCGGGAGTGCTGACCGCGATAAAGGCGATCATGGAAACGCGGACCGCGCAGGGCGCGATCGCGTGGGCGGTCTCGCTCATCGCGCTGCCCTATGTGGCGGTGCCCGCCTACTGGATTTTCGGGCGCACAAAATTCGCCGGCTACGTCACCGCACGGCGGGCGGAGATCCTGAAGACGAGCGCGGTCGCGCAAAAACTGGCGGAGGAATTCGACCGGCAGCGCATGCAGACAAAGGCCGGGCGGCGCGAGGAACGGCTGCTGGAGCGGCTGGCAAAGCTGCCCTTCACCGCGCACAACCGCGCCACTCTGCTCATCGACGGCGAGGCGACATTCGCCGCGATCTTCGCCGCGATCGCGGAGGCGCGCGACTACGTGCTCGTGCAGTTTTACATCATCCGCGACGACGCGCTCGGCCGGCGGCTGCGCGACGCCCTCATCGTCCGCGCCAGGGCCGGAGTGCGCTGCATGGTGCTCTACGATGAAATCGGCACCGGCAATCTCAGCGCCTACTGCGCCGAGCTGCGCGCCGCCGGAGTGGCAATCGCCCCTTTCAACACGACCAAAGGCACGGCCAACCGCTTCCAGATCAACTTCCGCAACCACCGGAAAATCGTCGTCGTGGACGGCCTCGCGGCCTTCGTCGGTGGGCACAATGTGGGCGACGAATACCTCGGCCTCGACCCGAAGGTGGGTCCGTGGCGCGACACCCATACGCAGGTCGAAGGCCCCGTGGTGCAGTGCGTGCAGGTGGCATGGCTCGAGGACTGGCTGTGGGCCACGGGTGAGACTCCGTCGAACCTGAACTGGAAGCCCGTCGGCGCGCGCGGCGGCTGCGTGGGCGCCCTCTGCCTGCCGAGCGGGCCGGCAGATGAGCTGGAAACCGCCACGCTCTTTTTCCTCCACGCCATCCACTCCGCCAAGGAGCGCCTCTGGATCGCCAGCCCCTACTTCGTCCCCGACGAGCAGTTCATCTCCGCCCTCCAGCTCGCCGCGCTCCGCGGCGTGGACGTGCGCATCCTCATCCCGGAAAAGCCGGACAGCGAGCTGGTGCGGCTCTCCGCTTTCTCCTACCTGCATGAAACCGAGGCCGTCGGCATCAAATGGTTCCGCCACCGGCGCGGCTTCATGCACCAGAAAGTCATGCTCGTGGACGGCGACTACTGCGCCATCGGCACGGCGAATTTCGACAACCGCTCCTTCCGCCTGAACTTCGAGATCACCATGGTCTTCTACGAGCACGCCTTTGCGCACGAGGTCGCCACGATGCTCGCCGAGGACTTCACCCACAGCACGCCCGTGGCCGCGGACGAGCTGGAGAAAGCCGGCTTCTGGTTCCGTTTGAAAGTGCGCGTCGCCCGACTCATGGCACCCGTCCAGTAGCCGCGCGCCATGCACCCTTTCACCGCCTCCACCCTCCCGCCCGAGCTGAGCGCCCAGCTCGCGCCCCCGCCCTTCGCCCTCCGCATCGACTCCCGTCTCGACCTCCGCCAGCTCCACCCCGCCGACGCCCCCGAGATCGCCCTCCTCGTCGATGCCAACCGCGCCTTCCTCCGCCAATGGGTCCCCTGGGTCGATCGCAGCCAGACCGCCGACGACGTCCTCCGCTTCATCGGCAACACCCTCCGCCAGGCCGCCGCGCGCGACGGCTTCCAGGCCGCCATCCGCGCCCACGGCCACATCGTCGGCATCATCGGCCACCACGGCATCGACTGGGCAAACCGCCGCACCACCCTCGGCTACTGGCTCGCCGAGCACAGCCAGGGCAGCGGCATCATGACCGCCGCCTGCCGCGCCATCGTCGCCCACGCCTTCGGCGACCTCCGGCTCCACCGCATCCAGATCTGCTGCGGCACCACGAACCTCCGCAGCCGCGCCATACCCGAGCGCCTCGGCTTCACCTGCGAAGGCACCCTCCGCCAGGCCGAGTGGCTCTACGATCACTTCGTGGACCACGCCGTCTATGCCCGGCTGGCCGGAAAGGTGGAGGCGAGGGGAGTTGAACCCCTGTCCTGATGGCTCTCATCACAAGCTTCTACATGTTTAGCCTCGTCCTCAGTTTAAGGGGCGTGCGATAGACGGGCATATTGCCCACCCCCGAGCGTCCATGAAATCGATCTTACCCCCGGACGCGGTCGCACCGTCCTAGGGCCAGCCTGCTGTCGTCGTCCCCGCCGCTAGCAGGCGTCATGGCAGGAACGAAGCGGTCAATTAAGCCGCAAGAGCGAGATCTTCGTGATCTGCATTTATTTGTTTTGCCCGGGATTTTAACGAGGCCAACCAGGCTTCCTCGACATGCCGCCTGTGTCTCGAATCAACAGTCGAAACCAGTACGCCCCCGTTTTTAGGAGGGCGAAAGGTAGCGCGCGCCGGCTGCATTGCAAACGGTGTCTGTGAGGTGGGGATAACTCATTAGCGGTGTCATCCTGAGCGGAGTTCCGTCGCGGGCGAAGGCGGGACGGAGCGCAGTCGAAGGACCCCGGCAATTGCGTACGACACTGCCCCTGAATCCGCGGGGTCCTTCGACTGCGCTCCGCCCGCCTTTCCGCCTCCGCTACGCTCAGGATGACACGTTTCCTTGAGTTTCCGCACACCCTCCACCGGAAGCGGACTGCTTCCCCGACAGGGCACGCACCTACATCCGCTCGACTTCGCGTTTCTCGACGAAAATCTGGAGTCCCTCGCGGGAGAAGTTCTCCATGAACGGCTCGGGGTCGAGCGCCTCGGGCATCATCACTCCGCGGGCCTTGATCCGGCCGGTGATGAGGAGTTTCGCTGCGAGCGCGGGCGGGATGCCGGTCTGCACCACGGTCAGCGAATAGCCCCATTTCTCATAGGTGTCGCGGTGGCTGTCCATCGTATAGACGAAATACTCGACGCGCTTGCGCTCCTTGGTCCCGCG